>JAFDGZ010000022.1 GCA_019309045.1 Deltaproteobacteria bacterium
CAGCCTGCTTGAGTTTGGCCATGATGGTCTCGGCGGTGCCGAGATACTTTTGCCATTTCAAGCGCACTTTGCCGTTTACCCGGTGGACTTCACGCAGGTACCAGTAGGTTCTACACTTCTGTATGACTTAACTGACTAAATTCATTGGATAATACATCCAAATTCGACTTGTCTCTGAAAGTCAGGTCAGACGCCTAAAATCGGATGATCGCAGAGCCTAGGATACGTAAAGTAGGTACCTGGTAAGACTTGCATTCCTGGCAATGTTTGGATTTATGGTGGTTGAATAGACAGGAGGAATTATTTGATATGTCTCTTGCTTAATTTCTTGAGCTTTGGTCTATCACCAGAAATGAGAGCCTCTTTTTTTGCTCGGGACCAACACTTTATTTGCCGTTCGCGGGACCGCGCTTGCTCGACATTCGGGTGTTCTTCCGAGTAAACAAGTGTTACTGGACGGCGACTTGTGGTGTACCTCGCGGCTCTACCTTCATTGTGCGCCCGAAAGCGTTCCTCCAGGGCACTGGTAGTCCCCACGTAGTAGCTGCCATCCGAACATTTTAGAATGTAAAGAAAATAGCATTTATTCATTGAGCACCACCATTCGATGCTTGAGTTGAGAGTCTATCACAAGGCAGCAAATTTAATGGCCTGCCATGAGTAAGGCCTGAGCGGAGCGCAGGCCGCAAAGGTTTGCTGCCCTTCGATGCGCTCGCTAAGCTCGCTTACTCAGGACACCATTCGATGCTTGAGTTGAGAGTCTATCACAAGGCAGCAAATTTAATGGCCTGCCATGAGTAAGGCCTGAGCGGAGCGCAGGCCGCATCGAATGGTGGAGGCGGCGGGAGTCGAACCCGCGTCCGAGAACCTTCCGTTTAAGCTTCTACATGCTTAGCCCGGGTATTGAGTTCTCGCTCTCCGGGACTCCCCTCGGGCAGGATTCCACCCGCTGCCTGCAGGCAGGTGCAGCGGGCGGTTCCGCTAGTCGACGCCCTTTGCCGGCCCCGCGGACCCGGACCGGCAGGACGGTAGCCGCTTTATGCGGCTACGGCATACGCATAGTCGTCTGCGTTTGCATTTAACCCCACCTGTTTAACGAGCAGGCAGGAACCTCGGCATGCCGCTTAAACTTCATTGTCCCCGTCGAACCCGTTTCGCCCCCATTCCTGGAAGGTAAAACTTCGAAGAGGATTTATCCATATATTATGATTTATTAGCTTGCATGTCAAATAAAGGGCAGGAGTTTACTGCTGCGCCGGCGGAATCAATACCTCTTCTTGATGGCCTTTTCCATTTCGCGCTGCTCTGTTTTTCTCTTCAAAGTCTCCCGTTTGTCATAGATCTTCTTGCCGCGCGCCAGGGCCAGCTCCACCTTTGCCTTGCCATTCTTGAAATAAATCTTCAGGGGCACTAGGGTGAGGCCCCTTTCCTGGGTCTTGCCGGTCAACCGCTTCAGCTCACTCTTGTGGACCAGCAGTTTGCGCACCCGGTCGGGCTGGTGGTTGTCATAGTGGGCATGGCTGTACGGTGAAATGTGAGCCTGCATGAGAAAAAGCTCCCCGTCCTTGATGCGGGCATAGCTGTCTTTGAGATTGGCCTTGCCCTGGCGCAGGGATTTCACCTCGGTGCCCAGCAGCACCATGCCCGCCTCGATGACCTCGAGGATGTGGTAGTCGTGCCGCGCCTTTTTGTTTTGACAGACGATTTTGATATTTGCTCGAGTCATCAGCAGATAAAGTCGACATCCAGGTGTTTGCCCAGTTCAGCCGGGAAGAACTCGAAATCCTCTCGGAAGCGCTGCCAGGCAATTTCCCGCAGGTAGGCATTGATCTGCTCAGCAGTAGAAAGGTTGAGAGCCTGGCGCAGGTATGTCTTGCATTCTTCCAGGTTGGCGTTGCGAATGACCTGCTTGACCCGGGGGACTGCCAGGGCGTTCATGCTCAAGGAGTCGAGTTCGAAGCCCAGAAGAATGGGTGCATACAGGGGCTCTCCTGCCATCTCTCCGCAGAGCGATACGGGAATTCCAGCCCGGTGGCCGGCATCGGTCACCTGTTTGATCATCCTCAGAATAGCAGGATGCAGAGGCTCATACAGGTGGGCCACATGTTCATTGACGCGATCGATGGCCAGGGCATACTGCACCAGGTCATTGGTGCCGATGCTGAAAAAATCAACCTCCCTTGCCAACAGATCAGCCACTGCCACTGCAGAAGGCACCTCGATCATTATGCCCACGGGCAGAGGGTTGCTGAATCTGATGCCTTCTTCCTGCAAGGACTGCCGTACTTCAGCAAGAAGATCCTTGGCGGCCCGCAGCTCCCCCAGACCGGAGATCATGGGGAACATGAGGCGCACATTGTCGGTGACTGCACTTACCCGCAAGATGGCCCGCAGTTGAGTCCGAAAGAGCCTGTTCTCCTGCAGGCAGAGTCGGATGGCTCTCAAGCCCAGGGCAGGGTTCGTCTGGTTGCCGCGCTGCAGGCCGGTGAGCAGTTTTTCAGCGCCGAGGTCGAGGGTGCGAATGGTTACCGCCTCTGGATACACAATCTCAGCCACTTCACGGTAGTCCCAGAACAGGGTGTCCTCGTCAGGAAGATCCTGCCGATTGAGGTAGAGATACTCCGTCCGATAGAGGCCGATTCCCTCGGCGCCATTGTCCAGTACTGCCACTACTTCTTCCAGCAGCTCTATATTCGCCTGTATTCTTATGGAAAAGCCGTCTTCGGTCTCAGCAGGCAGAGCAGCACAGCGGGTCAATTCCTTGCGGTAGGCCTCCACCTGATACTGCCGTTCGTAGTAATAATTGAGGAGCTCCTCATCAGGATCGATGATCACCGTACCGGTGGTGCCGTCCACCACCATCAGTTCCCCGGAGCGAACCTCTCTGGTTATGGCCTCGAGGCCCACAACCGCGGGGATATCCAGGGAACGCGCAATAATGGCGGTGTGGGAAGTCTTGCCCCCCATGTCGGTAACAAAGCCCAGAGTGCGTTCTACCTGGAGCTGCATGGTGTCTGCCGGAGACAGGTCATGAGCCACGATGATGACTCTTTCCTTGATGCCAGCCACGCTCTGGGCCTTCTGGCCAGTGAGATTGCCCAGTACCATGCCCGCCACGTAATCTACGTCGGAAATCCGGCTGCGAATATATTCGTCCTCGATCCTGGCGAAAAGGCGATGGGCATTCTCCAGGGCTTGCTTGACTGCCCATTCCGCATTTACCTTGTGTTCTCTGATGAAGCGGATGGTCTCGTCATAGAGCATCCTGTCTCGCAATATATGGAGATGGCTGTCGAGGATGTAGACATGCTCTGGGAATTCTCCAGCCATGCCGGACTTGATCTCCTGCAGATCAATTTCGGCTTTATCCACAGCTGCAGCAAAACGACGCACCTCCTGTTCTGTCTGTGCGGCTGGCAGGTGGTGGTACACCACAGCCACCCTGTTGCGATCCACCTGATAGGCCTTGCCAATGGCAATGCCCGGTGTGACCCCGATTCCTTTCAGGATCTTACGGGCTTTCCCCGGGGGCATCTCACTATTCCTCGCCAAAATTGGATTCAAAAAGGCTGGTCAGGGCGTCCATGGCTTCCAGCGCATCATCGCCCTCCACGTGCACCTCGATTATACATCCCTGTGGACAGGCCAGGGTCAAGATGCCGAGTATGCTCTTGGCGTCCGCCTCCTGGCCGTTTTTGAGGAATCGAATGTGGGAACGGTACTGATTGGCAATCTTGACTATTTTGGCGGCAGCACGAGCGTGCAGGCCCAGTTTGTTGCCAATGGTAAATTGTCGTTGTAGGACCGGCATTGCCTTGATCATAGCAAAATAGCAGTGACAGGAATTTCCCGCTCACACCAGTGCATCTGTCTTGTCTAGAAAGCTTCCAGCCCACTTCTACAGGCTCCTGTTCAAGAGGGGCAAAATGGCTACAGTGGGCACGGCACAGCCTTCTTAGCACATGGCTACAGCCAAGTCAATAGAGGCCGGCCCGCCATGAATCTCATCTATCCTGCCGCCTGATCTTCAGGGCCTGCTGATAGACCAGCCTCTTGCTCAGTCCCCGGGCCAGAGCCACCTCAGCCACAATCTCTTTGAGCGGCTTCTCTGTTGACTGGAGGCGAAGCCTCAACTCCTCCTCCAGGGAATCATACACCTTTTCTGCTTCCGGGGAAACACCGGCGACCACCAGAGTCACCTCACCCCGCGGCGGCTTCTGCCAGTGCGCCACCGCTTGCTCCAGTGAGCCGCGGAACACTTCTTCGTGGATCTTTGTCAATTCCCGGGTTACGGCAACCTGGCGGCTGCCCCAGATCTTGTACATATCACACAGCGAGGCTGGCAGCCTGTGGGGCGACTCGAAGAGCACCAGGGTCTCCTGCACATGGGAGTAGCGAGCCAGGAAGGCGCAGCGGGCTGCGCTTCTACTCGGTGGATAGCCCAGGAAAAGGAATTTGTCAGTGGGAAGCCCCGAGACTATGAGAGAGCTGATCAGGGCAGAGGGCCCTGGGATTGCCAGCACCTGGATGCCCGCAGCCACAGCCCGACGCACCAGGTCGAAGCCCGGATCTGCTATGGATGGCGTGCCGGCATCGCTCACCAGAGCCACTGCTTTGCCAGCCTGAAGTTCTGCCAGCAGATGCGGCGTCTGCACAGCGGCATTGTGGTCGTGATAGCTCAGCAGGGGTCGATGTATGTCGTAAAAACTCAGAAGTTTCCTGGTTCGGCGGGTGTCCTCGGCGGCAATAATGTCAACTTCACGGAGCGTGCGCAGGGCGCGCAGAGTAATGTCCTCCAGATTGCCTATAGGAGTGGCTACCAGAAAGAGACTGCCTGTTGTGGAGCGCATCTACCTCTCTCTAAAAGCGAATACAGCAGCGGCTGTCCGAGTTCGGCCTGCATTGCCGTTTGCAGGTTGCCCGGCTGACCGCCACCTTGCTGCCGGCGTCCATCAAAAAGTAGTTTCAAAGGCGTTCTCGATCAGTTCAATCTTTGGCGTGGAGCGGATGTTGCTCACAGAGACCACATCGAACCTGGCGCTGGCATCCGTCAGATTGTGGCGCTGCAGATAATACCAGGCCACCTGGCTCAGTTTGTGCCTCTTGGCGGCTGTTATGGCCATGGCAGGAACACCGAACGCCTTGCTGCTGCGCGACTTGACCTCAACGAATACGACTACACCCCGATGACGGGCAATGATGTCAATTTCGCCCAGAGGGCAGCGATAATTGCGGGCAACAATACGATATCCCCTTTGCTTCAAATAGTGGAGAGCCAGTATCTCACCTTGCTCACCCAGGGCAAGATGGCTCATGCTGCTTCGGTCTAGAGTCATTTCGGCAGTCTTGCAGGTGTCAGCCGCCAGTCCCAGACGCTGTTCAGGTAAATTTTTCAGACCTGGGCGGGCCGACTCCCCGGAAAGATTGTCGGTGCAAGGGGCAGGACCCATAGCGCTCCAGTGCCTGGCGATGTTCTCTTGTGCCGTAGCCCTTGTTGCGGGCAAAGTTATAGTGGGGATAGCTGCGATGATACTCCAGCATCAACCTGTCGCGGTGTACTTTGGCCACAATGGATGCGGCTGCCACTGATACTGACAGACGATCGCCGCCCTTGATGGGCTGTTGCGGCAGGGAAACTGGTATCCGCCAGGGACCGTCGACCAGCAGAAAATCAGGGGGTGGCTCCAGGCGGCTGACAGCCAGGCGCATTGCCTCCAGGCTGGCCGTGAGAATGTCGGTGCGGTCTATCTCCCCGGCGCTCACCTGGCCCAGGCCCACGGCCAGGGCCTTTTCCAGGATGGTATGGCAGCAGGCCTGCCGTTGGGCGGCAGTAAGTTGTTTGGAGTCGCGAATTTCAGGGAAATCCATGCCGGCCGGCAGCACCACGGCTGCAGCTACCACCGGCCCGGCCAGAGGGCCGCGTCCCACCTCATCCACACCAGCCACTCGGCAGAATCCCCGCTGCAGGGCGGCTCGCTCAAAATGCCAGCGATCAATGTCCAGGCCAGGAAAAAGCTGGCCCTGAGAGGATGCTCGACTCATATACCCCCGGATTGTTAAGCAGCCCTCACCCTAGTGGGGGCGAAGCTCCCGGATGCGGGCGGCCTTGCCCCTCCTCTGGCGCAGGTAATAGAGGCGGGAGCGGCGCACCCGGCCGCGGCTGACCACTTCAATCTTTTCGAGCTGGGGAGAGTGCAGGGGGAAGATGCGTTCCACTCCTACTCCGTAGGATACCTTGCGCACCGTGATGGTGGCATTGATGGTGCCTTTGCGCTTGCGAATGACCACGCCCTGAAAGACCTGGATTCGCTCCTTGTCGCCTTCGCGGATCTTTACGTGCACCTTTACAGTGTCCCCGGGCTTGAAGTCCGGAATATCTGTGCGCATCTGCTCTCTGTCAAGGTTCTCTATGATGTTCATAGTTCTTCCTCTTGTATCTCTGTTCCATCTCTTGCTGAGGCAACTCGCCCAGCGCCTCATGGCGTGGTTGGCTGCAGTGGAATCTAGCTGTAGGCTCCTCTAACTCAACTCCTCTCTATCACTGAGAAGTCTGTCCAGTATGATGCTTGCCGCCGAACGGACCGAAAGGTGATTATATCCGTGGCGGCCATCTATAGGCGGCAGCTGATAATCTGCCAGCTCCATAACCTCTCTGCTCAATCCCCAGGCGGTGCCGAAGAGAATCAACAGCTGGCCGCCAGCCGTGAGCCACTGACGAGCTTCACCATAGGTGAACACAGGTCGGCACACTGTGGCTGCCGTGGCCAACAGCTTTGTCTGTTTCCCAGCCGTCCGGCAATTACGCTGCACAACATCGTCCACCGAATCCGCCAGCTCCACCAGTTCCAGAGCCGCTTTCCGTTCAGGGTGCACTTGCGAGCCGCGGCCCCTCAGCCAGTGGTCCAGCAGCCTGCGCACCAGGCGATGTTGATCCGCCAGTGGCGTGACCACATAGAAGCGGTGTACGCCATAGGTCTTGCATGCTCGAGCAATATCATGAAGATCCAAGTTGGTAACGGCGGAAGCAATGACTTGCTGATGCCGGTTGTACACAGGGTAGTGGACCAGCGCCACCTCAACATTCACACTGCTGCCTCATCTCTGCCTGAAAGGAACCCTGCGCTCGCCTTTCACGGCACTAAATTGAACCTCCTGAGCCTTGCTGCTCTTTTTCTCCCTCAATGATTTCTGCCAGGAGCTGCCGATCTTCAGTGCTCAGTATTGCTCTGGCCAACAAGTCGCGCCGTCTCTTCCAGGTGCGGTAAAGAGATTGCTGCCGGCGCCATCTTCGGATAGCCTCATGATTGCCGGAGAGCAGCACTTCAGGAACTCTCTGCCCTTCGAAGACCTCTGGTCTGGTATACTGGGGGTATTCCAGCAGGGTGTCCGCAAAAGTTTCCTCTGCTGTGGCCTCTCTGTTGCCCAGCACCCCGGGTATCAATCTGCTCACTGCTTCTGTCACTACCAGCGCTGGCAGTTCACCACCGCTGACGATGTAGTCTCCTATGGAAATCTCGTCGTCTACGTAGGAACGGAGCCGTTCATCAATGCCTTCGTAACGACCGCATACCAGGCTGATATGCTGCAGCCGACTCAGTTCCCAGGCTATCTCTTGCTTGAACAATCTGCCCTGCGGGCTCATGAGAACAACGTGGGTGGGAGGATCCATGGAGCGTACCCGGCGGATTGCTCCCACCAGTGGTTCAATTTTCATCACCATGCCGCTGCCGCCGCCATAGGGCCGATCATCTGTGGTCAGATGGCGATCAACGGCAAAGTCTCGAATGTTCACTATACGGACATCGATAAGGCCGCGCTCGATCGCTTTGCCGAGGATGCTCTGCTGCAGAGGCGCTCGCACGAGCTCAGGGAATATGGTCAGAATGTCGATGATCATCATGGAAGCCCACCGTCCCTTGAACGCAGGCCGCCCCTTTTACTATCTCCCTCCTCCATATGACCGCCACGGTTCTGCTTCATTTTCTACACCAGAGAAGCTCTCCCGGCATCAGGTCATCTCTGGAGGATCAACAACCATCCTTCCCTCCTCCAGGTTCACTTCCAGAACCGCTTCATGGGTTGCCGGAATGAGAATCTCCTGCTTCCCCTTGCGGACCACGTACACATCATTGCTGCCCGTTTCTATGATCTGTTCCAGAGTGCCGAGTTTGTCGCCCTTGCTGTTCACAACCTCCAGCCCCACAAGCTGGTGCCAGTAAAATTCATCGGGGCCCAGAGGGGGCAGTTTCGACTCTGGAAGGCAAAGCTCGGCTCCCACCAGGGCAGCAGCGCTCTCGCGGCTGTCGATTTCGCGACTGACAACAAGATAGGCGCGTTGATGCGGTCGAACCTCCTCCACGGTGAGCCGTCTCAAAGTCCCGTCCCGCAGACGAGCCAGCACAGTTTCACCTGCGGTGAGGCTCGCAAGCACCTCGCCAGATGGCACAACTTTGAGATGTCCCCGGAGTCCGTGAGTCTTGACGATCTTGCCAATAGGGAGCAGGTCCTCGCTTACCATAATCCCTATTCGATAATTTCCAGTACAGCGCGCTTTCTCAATTTGGTGGAGGCGGCACTGAGTATAGTTCTCATGGAACGGGCAGTGCGCCCCTGTTTGCCTATAACTTTGCCCAGGTCATCTTTGGCAACCCGAAGTTCGATTACAGAGGTCTGTTCGCCTTCCAATTCAGAGACTTCAACCTGTTCCGGGTGATCCACCAGAGCCTTGGCGATGTACTCAATTAGTTCCTTCAGCATGGCGACCTCCATTGAGCTGTGCGGTACCGGGACCATGAGGCTGCCTGACTTGTTGCCGGTCTGCTACCCGCCCGTCTGCTGAGGCCCTGATGTGGCTGGCGCAGCCGATGACCGGGAATGCCGAAAGACGTGGAGCACATGGAGCGCTCAGTGTCAGGCGGATTTTGCCAGTAGTCCTTTGTTTCTGAGCAGGCTTCTCACAGTATCTGTTGGTTGTGCACCCCTGGCGAGCCAGAAGTTCAGTCTGTCCGAGTCGATTTTCACCTCAACAGGATCTGCATGAGGATTATAGGTGCCGAGAATTTCGATGAACTTGCCGTCTCTCGGTGCCTCGGAACTCGCCACGATAATGCGGTAGAAAGCCCTTTTTTTCGATCCCTTGCGCGTCAGACGTATACGTACTGCCATAATATTGCTTTTCTCCTTTTTTCTGCTCAGCCGAAAAAGAGCAGGCTGCCAGACAGCCTGGTCTCACTCACGGGCTGTCTCGGGTCCATACTAGAAAGGCAGAGATAAGCCATGTGGTGGAAAACGTTTGCCTCTCTTCTTTCCCCTGGTGAACTTTCGCAAAGTCTTTCTCATCTGGGCATAGCTCTTGAGGAGTTTGTTTACTTCCTGAACCGTGGTACCGCTGCCGCGGGCTATTCGTCGTCGGCGACTGGCGTTGATGATCAGATGATTGCTTCGTTCTTCAGGTGTCATGGAATTGATGATGGCCTCTGTTCGAACAAGCTCCTTGTCATCTGGCTTCAAATTGCGCAGCTGCTTCATGGGTCCAATGCCGGGCAGCATGCTGAGAATGTCTTCCAGAGAGCCCAGTTTTTTTATCTGACGGAGCTGATCTCTGAAGTCCTCCAGGGTGAAGTCATCCTGGATCAGCTTTTGCTGCAGTTTGAGGGCCTGCTTCTCATCGAAAGCCTTTTGGGTTTTTTCAATGAGGGAGAGCACATCACCCATGCCCAATATACGGGAGGCCATTCTGTCTGGATGAAAGGCTTCCAGACCGTCGAGTTTTTCTCCCACACCCACGAACTTGATGGGCTTGCCTGTGACCTGGCGCATGGAGAGCGCTGCGCCGCCCCGGGCGTCGCCATCCATTTTGGTGAGGATGATGCCGGTCAACTCGAGCCTCTGATCAAAAGCTTCAGCCACCTGCACTGCGTCCTGGCCAGTCATGGCATCGGCTATCAACAGGATTTCCTTTGGCTGTAACTTTTCCTTGAGCCTCTCGAGCTCCGCCATCAACTGCTGATCTATGTGGAGACGGCCGGCAGTGTCCAGGATGAGGATATCAGCTCCCTGTTGCCTGGCGTATGCCAGGGCCGCCAGACCAATGTCCAGTGGATCCATCTCCGGAGTTGCCGGAAAAACAGGCACCTGAAGCTGTTGTCCCAGAGTGGCAAGCTGATCAATGGCAGCCGGGCGGTAGACGTCTGCCGGCACCAGGCAGGGGTGGCGGTTGAGATCCTTGAGATAGAGGGCGAGCTTGCCGGCAGTGGTAGTTTTTCCGGAACCCTGCAGTCCAACCAGCATATAAATCAGGGGAGTGCGGCCGCTCAATTGCAGAGGTACAGCCTCAGTTCCCATAAGGCGGGTGAGTTCATCGTTGACGATCTTCACCAGCTGCTGTCCCGGCGTAAGGCTGTCCATCACTTCACTGCCCACAGCGCGCTCAGCAATGTCTGCGACAAACTGCTTGGCCACCTTGTAATGGACATCGGCTTCGAGCAGGGCTAGACGCACCTCCCTCAGGGCCTCTTTGATATTTTTCTCAGAAAGCTTGCCTTGCCCTTTCAAGCGCTTCAGGGTACGATTAAATTTTTCGCTGAGGCTTTCAAACATTAGTTTTCTTTGCCTTTTCAGGTATCATCAAAATTTATAGATTATAGTGAATTTAACTGAGACAGAGCAACAAGCAGCCCCCTGGGGATGCTGAAAACAATCATGGCTAGCTGCAAAGTCTTCCTATAATGCTGGCCAATAGAAAAAAAATCCTGGACTTTTGCCAAGATTTTCCCTAATCTTTGTGGTCACGGTTAGTGAAAGATGTTACAACCGACAAGGTTGGCATAGAAAGCGCCTCGCCATCTCATGCTAGGACCTCACCCTGGTTTCGCAATTGGGGCTTACCATGGTGGGGAGCATTGGGGTGGGTTTTGCCATTGGCTATTTCCTCGACAAGTGGCTCGGCACCCGGGGAATCTTCCTGACCGTCTGTATTCTGGTCGGCATTGGCGGCGGCGGCTGGACGGTTTACAAGCAGATCAGAGAACTGGATGGTGAGGACGGCAACAACTCATCTGCAGAATGACAGGGCTGGGGCTTTTCTGCTGCCCGAGACCGAGAGACCATATGAGCAGCTACGACGATTTGCAGAAGGTTGTTATCAAGAAAACCTTGTTTCTTGCTCTGGGAGCAGCGTGCCTCTGCCTGGTGCTCGATCAGAAAGCCGCTGCCAAGGGAGTTGCCCTTGGCAGCCTCTTCAGTGTACTGGATTTCAAGCTCATGGCCATCTTTCTGCCGCGCAGGGTTCTCCGCGGCGGCAGGTATGCCGCTATCGCTGGACAGATCCCGCGCTTTTTGTTGATGAGCATACCCATTGTGCTGGCCATAAAGCTGCCCTCTATAAATCTTGCCGCCACAGTGCTGGGGCTGCTCCTGGTGAAGGCTGCCATATTTTGTCATTTTTTCGTCGGCAAGAGTCGCTCAGCATCTGCAGGAGCGCAGAGAAACAACTGTTGCAGCAGCAGGGAGATCGAATAGTTGACCTGGGAGCCCTTCATCCGGGTCATTAGAGAAGGGATGAGGGGCACAGCGGACTGAACACAGACTTCGAGAAAGACGTTATGGGAGAGATCGGCAAAATAAGTCAGTGGGTATTTTCGCTTGGTGGTATGCAGTTCAAGGTCAACAGTGAGACCTTGATAATGACCTGGGTGGTGATGGCACTGACAGTGGTTTTTGCCTGGCTGGCAACCCGCCGGAAGGCACGGGTGCCAGGACCCTGGCAGCACATCAGTGAACTGCTCGTCGAATGGTTCAAAGACCTCGTCCGCGAAGCCCTGGGCGAAGAATACGTGCGGCGCTACTTTCCTCTCATTTGCGCCCTTTTCATCTTTTTGCTGCTGTGCAACTGGATTGGCATTATTCCCTTCCTGTCCGAGCCCACCAAGGATATCAATACCACCCTCGGCCTTGGCATCATGGGGTTTTTCATCGCCCATGGGACGGCCATCAAGAAAAAGGGGCTCAAGCTCTACATCAAAGAGTATTTCCAGCCGATTTTTTTCATGATGCCCCTCAATGTGGTGGGTGAAATTGCCAAGGTAATTTCCATATCTTTTCGTCTGTTTGGCAATATCATGGGCGGTGGTATCATCATTATTGTGGTGTCACAGCTGCTGTACGGTCTGGTGCTGCCGCCTTTTCTATACGCCTTTTTCGGTTTGTTCGTAGGAACGGTGCAGGCCTTTGTGTTTATGATGCTCACGCTGGTGTACATTTCAGTACAGATCAGGTGAGGTGGTAAAGTTCACATGAGAAGGAGGATGTGGCATGGAAATTAGTGGAGTGGATCTAGTCAGGGCGGCAGCTTTGCTGGGTGCAGGCATATCAATGGGATTCGGAGCGATTGGCCCTGGCGTCGGAGAAGGCATGGCAGCAGCCAAGGCTTGTGAGGCCATCGGCCGAAATCCTCGTGAGGCTGGTTTGCTTACTCGAACCATGCTCGTAGGACAGGCGGTATCTGAGTCCACCGGAATCTATTCACTGGTCGTGGCGCTGTTGCTCATCTTCGTGGTGTGAAAGGCGGGAGATTCAGATGGACCTTACCGCTTGGGTCAAAATGGCGGCTTTTGTGGGGGCTGGACTTTCCATGGGATTCGGGGCCATCGGTTCCGGCATGGGAGAAGGGTATGCAGCCAACAAAGCGTGCGAAGGAATGGGCAGACAGCCGGGGGTTGCTGATGAATTGCTCCGCACCATGCTGGTGGGACAGGCCGTGGCTGAGAGCACCGGCATTTATTCGCTGGTGGTGGCTTTGCTGCTGCTGTTTCGCGACTTCAGCGTAGTGCGGTTTATTGATATTCCTGCATTCTTGGCTGCAGGTCTCTGTATGGGACTCGGCGCCATAGGCCCCGGGGTGGGCGAAGGATTTGTGGCAGGCAGCGCCTGCGAATCCATAGCCCGCAATCCTGAAACCTCGCCGGTGATCATCCGCACCATGCTGGTAGGACAGGCCGTGGCCGAGAGCACCGGCATCTATTCACTCGTTGTCTCATTGCTGTTGATCTTTGTTATTTGATCCCAGGCGCCGAAAGAGCATGCCAGCCGGTTGACGAAACCGGGCTGGGGGCTACAGCAGATCGCGAGGAAACAGCTACCTGAAGGCAGGCTCCAGTCGAGAAGCCCCAGGTCGAGGGCTGACAGCAGGCCTTCAGTGGAGCGTAGCAGTAGACGGCAGCCCTTACATGTGGGCAGAAGCCGACAATCATATAGCTGGAAACGGGGAGCTCTATGATCGAGATCAATCTTACCATTGTCATCCAGGTAGTGCAGTTTCTCATCCTGGTGCTCATTTTGAACAAGATCCTCTTCAAGCCCATAAACGAGGTGATTAGCGAGCGGCAGCAGCAGATTTCCACCTGGGAGGAAAAGGCTCACCAGTGCCGCGAACAGGTCCGCACCAAACTGCAGCAATATGAGGATCGCTTGCAGCAGACAAAGGTGAGCGCCCACCAACAGCAGGAAGAGGTGACCAAGAAACTCAAGGAACAGCAGGAGGAGAAGCTGCGTCAGGTGGCTGAAGAATCTGCTCGCATAATCGACTCCACCCAGCAGCAGCTGCGGGCAGAGACCCAGCGGATCAGGGACGAGATCAGGCGTGAAGTGGACGCCCTGTCAGAGATGCTGGCGGCAAAGGTACTAGGAAGAGAGGTGTCATGAGAGCACTGGCGGGCAGCAGGGTAGTACGGCTCATTCTGGTGGCGATTGTGGCAGTCGCTCTTGTTGGAGGGCTGGTGTTCGGGGCTGCTGCTGCAGAAAACCCGCAGTCCACGAGCAACCTCAAGACAATCTGGATGAACTCCTGGCGAGTCATTAACTTTCTCATACTTGCCTTTTTCATGGTCAAACTGCTGAGAGAACCCCTGGAACGATTCTTTGAGCAGCGCAGCAGGCTGATAAGCGAGCAGCTGGACAGTGCCGAGACGAACTGCCTCAGCGCCGAAGAGGAGCTGCGGGAGGTGGAATACCGCCTGGAAGGGCTGGGTGCCGAGATCGAAAAGCTCGAGATGCTCATAAGCGAACAGGGTGAACAGGAGCGGCAAAAGATCATTGCCAACGCCCAGAAGACAGCCGAGCACATGTTGGAGAAGGCTAGATTGGAAGCCGAGATGATGGTGCGGGAGGCCAGAAATCAGCTGCGGGCCGAGGTGATCGAGGAGGCGGTGGAGCTTGCAGAACAGAAGATCAGCAAGGCCATTGACACCGCAGATCAGGAAAGACTGCTGGAGAACTATCTGCAGCAACTGACGCAGCTCCAGGAAATGAAGATATAGAGAAACGACGAGCAAGTTTCACATTGCAGGAAGACAAGGCGGGGTTGACCCGCCTTTTTCAACCTGATCTCCACCCACTGGTGGGAATGCTGGACACAAGGGGAAGGTAATATTGGAGGCAATGAAGGTCCTTGCTTTCCCTCCCGGGCCTCCGCCAGTCACTATTGTGGAACCTTCACTGCCTCCAGGAGAGGCGGAAAGAGCAGCACCGCCTGTATAACTGTGTCAGAAGCTTGGTTTTCAACTGAGGAGGACGAAAGTGGTGGAGCGGCAATATCTCATCGATCAGATGACCATAAAGGAGAGCTGGCGGCTTTTTCGGATCATGGCAGAGTTTGTAGACGGCTTCGAGGCCATGGCAGATGTGTATCCTGCGGTCTCCATTTTTGGCTCAGCACGCGTGCGGCTCGGGGAGCCGCTCTATGAGAAAGCCCGAATAATTGCTCGTCTCTTTGCTCAGCGCGGCTTTGACGTGATCACCGGCGGCGGCCCCGGACTGATGGAGGCCGCCAACAGGGGGGCGGCCGAGGCTGGGGGCAGATCCATTGGCCTCAATATTCAACTGCCCATGGAGCAGGAGCCGAATCCCTATGCCAATATCAAGCTTGATTTCAGGTACTTCTTCATTCGCAAGGTCATATTTGTCAAGTACGCTCAGGCCTATGTGGTGCTGCCGGGGGGGTTCGGTACCCTGGACGAACTCTTCGAGGCGGTGACGCTGATCCAGACTCATCGCATCAAGCCCTTTCCCGTGATCCTGGTGGGAAGGGATTACTGGCAGGGGTTGCTTGCCTGGATGAAGCAGCATCTGGCGGACACCGGCAAGATCTCCGCAGAAGATCTCGAGGTGATGGAGGTGCTGGAAGAGCCTGAGGAGGTGGTGCAGGCAGTAGTCAGAGTCGTTTCTCCGGATAAGGCCTGATGCCTTCGGGGTTCTCTTTCCTCGAGGGGGCAGCTGCTGGCCTTGCTTCCAGGGCGGCAAGCCTGCTTCCGGAGAAGCGCTCTGGCTATCCGCCGGCAGCAATGGTAGCCTCAGCATGCTGGAGGCAGGCTGCGGTGGCCTATCAGGCTCAAAGGACTTCTTGATTTGCTTCGGCGCTGTCGGTCTGGAGGAATTCCAGGTGGCCGCTGCCAGGTGGAATATCCGGGCGGGATTCAATGTGGATGACTGTATGGTAGCGGCTCTCCAGTTTAAGTAGATCTGCCCGTTTCTTGTTGAGAAGATAGTTGGCCACTTCTTCCGAAAAATAGCAGCGAACCTCGTTCACTTCCTTGTTGCGGCTGAGTTTGAGCCAGATTTTCCGTAAAAAGGCAACAGCAGCTGCTTCAGTAGAGCGAACCATGCCAGTGCCGCCGCAACGCTCACAGGGAACATGTGAGGTGGACTGCACTGAAGGCCGCAAACGCTGCCTGGAGGCTGCGAGTATGCCGAACTTGCCGATGCGGCCTACTTCGGTTCTGGCCCTGTCTTTTTTGAACTCTTCTCGCAGGACCTTTTCCACCTGCCGTATATGCTTGCGGTCCTTCATATCGATGAAGTCTATGACCACGATTCCGCCGAGATCTCGCAGCCGAAGCTGGCGGGGGACTTCGGCTGCTGCTTCCAGGTTGGTTTTGAAGGCAGTTTCCTCGAGTTCTCTTTCCCTGCTCGATTTTCCCGAGTTCACGTCAATGGCCACCAGCGCTTCGGTGGTGTCGATAACCAGGAAGCCGCCGGATTTCAGAGGTACGCGGTTCTGAAAAATGGTATCGATCTGCTCCTCCAGCTGATATTTGGCAAAGATGGGCCGCTTTTCCTTGTAAAGCTTTACCAGCCAGCGGTGCCGGGGCGAGACGATCGCCATAAAGTCCTTGATTCTCTTGTAGACCTCCTTGTTGTCCACCAGGATGCTCTTGACGTCTGAAGTGAAATAGTCCCTGATGGCCCGAATTATCAAATCTCTCTCTTTATAAAGAAGGGCCGGGGCGCTCACTTCCTGGGCTGACTTCTTGATACTGTTCCACAGCCTGAGCAGGTAGTTGAGGTCCCTGGCCAGCTCGCGTTTGGTACGGTTCTCCCCGGCAGTGCGGACGATGACGTTGATTCCTTCTGGCACTGTCAGCTGGGAAATGATATTGCGCAACCGCTGGCGCTGGTCTTCGTCTTCGATTTTTCGCGAAATTCCCCCATGTTTGCTGCCGGGCATCAGCACCAGGTAGCGGCCCGGCAGGGACAGATAAGTGGTCAGGTAAGCGCCTTTGGAGGCGGTGGCTTCCTTTACCACCTGCACCAGGAGTTCCTGACCGGTGCGCAGCACTTCCTCGATGCGCACCTGTCTGTCATCCGTGCCGGACTGGCGCTGGTAGTATTCTGGATGGATTTCATTGAGCTGAATAAAGCCGTTTCTGTCAGCACCAAAATCCACGAAAGCAGCCTCCAGACTGGGGTGGATATGGACTACTTTTCCCTTGTAGATATTGCCCACCGTCTGTTCGCGGCTGGTGAACTCGATATAAAATTCCTCTAGTTTCTGGCCGGAAACTATAGCCAGGCGGTATTCTTCCGGTTCTTCGGCATTGATCAGCATCTGTCGGTTCATTGCTCTACTCATGGCCTCTGTTACGGGGATCCGTGGTCAGCAGGCCAATGTGGATTTCCCCGGGCTCCTTTTCCTATTGGACCTGCCTCTGTCAATGTTGCCGCTAGAATAAACCAGCAGCAACGTCAAGGCAAGAACTTAAAAGTTCCGCTAATCAGCCAGATTGCCATCCAGATACGACCAGTGACAGGTACTGTGCTCCAGGGAAAGTCAGGCCACTTTCCATTTGAAAGCCTCCAGGTTTGTTTGCGCTCATCACTGAAGTGACCAGACCGTTACAGAACGCAACAGTCAATCCGTAACCTGTAACATTTTGTAAGTATGTGAAATAGCACAATAATTATAAAATCAGTATTTAAGTGTTGCATTCTGTAACGAACATGCCAGAACTGCCGAGCCATTTGCAAAGGTAAAATAGCAGTGATTTTAACATGATATGAAAGAGCGCCCGCATTGGCACAGAGCTTGATATTACCTAGGGGCAAAGAGCAGCACACAACAAGATTTTCACAATAAATAGGAATAGGAGGTTTGATCATGAGTTTACGAGAAAAGATAGAAAGAGTGATGATGGCCGTGAGCTTCGCAGAAGCAGGAGATCATGACACAGCGAGGCAGCTGCTGAAGGAAAAGAAGAGGATCCGCAAGCACAAAAGACCCAGTCAACGGCCCAGACAGAGAATGGAGCTGCGCGCTCCCGGTCCACGGCGCTAATTAATTTTTCACTCAGTGGGCAAAGAATGGTAACTGCCAAGTCGATATAAGGAGGTGGCATTCATGTTGGGCAAATTGAAAAAGCGAATAGCCAGAAAAAAGAACAAGGCTGTGGAGGTAGAAGACCGGCAGACCCAGACAATGCGGGAAAAAATCGAGGGCTATACCGAGGCGATTACCTTTGCCGAGGCAGGGCTGCAGGAAGAGGCGCAGCAGGTCATCCGAGAGGAGCTGGCTGAAAAGGCCAAGGTTCTGGTGGTGGGCAATGAACACACTTTCTCGCGGGAGGTCGTAGAGTATGCTCTGGGCTTTGCCGAGAGGATGGGCTACGAGATCGTAGCGCTCAACGTGGGCCCAGTGCCGCGGCAGTCCAGTACTCTAGAGCCCTTCTGTGACATCCTTTGCGAGCAGTTCAATGCCAAGTGTCAGGAAACAATCGAAGAGTTCCGGCGCGGTTGCGAAGAAAAGGGCATTCCATTTACGCATGTGGTGAAGTTTGGCGAGGTGGATGACTGCATTAAAGAAACGCATGAGGAGCTGCGGCGGGTTGATTTTGTCATTACCGAACCGGAGAGCTGTCCCGAGGAAGGCAGGGTGACAATCCCGGTATTCTGTCTAGCGCACAGTTAACTGCAAGCGAAGAGCAGAGCAAACAACATGTTTTCCAGGCACCGGCCGCGGGGAGAGAGCCCCGGGCTGGTGTCGTCTGTTGCGGTTTGCTACCCCTTGTTGTCGAAATCAGCATGAGGCGTGGAGAGAATTCTACAGCAGAAGGAGAGGGAAATGGACGCACATTTCATTTTTGGCCTGGTCTTGATCCTGTTTACTCTTGGGCTCTGCTATTATTTTCGTAAAGAGAACAAAAAATAGACACTCCTGAAAAGAATGGCCCTTGCTTCTGCCAGAGCATTTCTTCCAGGGGCACGACAGACACCGTTGCCTGGGCAGCAGGTCACAGCAGCAGGCCTGCACATCTCCAGCGGCACTGGCCAGTATATTACTGGACTCCGTAAAAGAAATAGATGACCGTGAGCATAACGACGAGGAAGATGACGGTCATGACCGCTCCGGCCTTGGTATAGTCTATGGTGCGGTAGCCTCCCGGCCTCATGATCAGGGCATTTACCTGGTGGGTGGGCAGCACAAAGGTGTTGGAGGCGGAAAGACCCATGTTCATGCAGAGAGGCACCAGAAGCACTGTGGCTCCCACATTTGAGATCACCAGGGTGAAAAACGAGGTCAGGATGCCAATTACTGCCAGCAGAACGATGG
Organism: Deltaproteobacteria bacterium; assembly: GCA_019309045.1. Lineage (NCBI taxonomy): Bacteria > Pseudomonadati > Myxococcota > Myxococcia > Deltaproteobacteria bacterium. The sequence goes on from JAFDGZ010000022.1 coordinate 18,881, forward strand.
GCTGCACCTCCCCGATGATCTCCAGGATTTTCTTGGCTATGTAGGCGGCAGTGCCAGTCTGCTCGAAGGCAACTCCGAGCGGGATGAGACCTCCCAGGAGAAACACCGTCATCCAGTCCACCGAGTGGTATGCCTCGTCCACAGAGAGAACTCCAGTGATGATCATGCCAAGAGCACCTGACATCAGCGCTACTGAGAGCTGCATTTTGAAAATGGTGATCTGCGCCAGGGCAACTGCCAGCCAGATGATGGCCAGCTTGGCCTTTTCTGGTCGCAGTATTTCTCCCTCCAGAGGAGTGGCAAAAGTGAGAGCCCGCGGTTGTGGCTGGTTTCTCAGCCGGTGGAAGCGATCCCAGGGGCCCTGCAGCAAGATGGCATCGCCCATCTTGAGGTGCACGTCTTTGATCCCCGAGTAGTAGATTCGACCTCCAGTATTGACTGCGATGACATTGACTCGATAGCGGTCCTGAAACTTCGCCTCTCGCAGGGTCTTGCCCACCAGCTCTGAGCGCGGCGAAACCACGGTTTCCACCAGCCCGGCGTTGGTGCGGGCAAATTCGTCGGCAAAAAAATCAAGGCCGTCTTTGATCTGCCAGCCCATGTACTCGGCCAGTTTCTTGACGTTCAGCTCCCTGCCAATGATGACCAGATCATCGCCAGCAGAGACGCTGTCGCTCCGCCGGGGCACCAGCCTCTTGTTTCCTGTGGTAGCATTGCCGATAGCCACAACTGTCACCAGGAAATTCTGCCGGATAGCAAGTTCTTCCAGCGTCTTTGGACCCTCGAAGGTATCTGGCACATGAAGTTCGAAGGGATGATCCAGGGCCGGATAATCTTCCAGCAGCATGGCGGTGACGCCACGGTCCGCTTCACCTTTGGCTGCAGGCAGGATGAATTTGCCCAGTATCATGAAGTAGATAATGGCACTGGCGACCAGGCAGATGCCTATGGGCGTCTGCGTGAATAGCCCGAAGGGCTCCAGCTTCTTGTCGCCCAGCACCATGAGGTCGTTGAGCAGGATGGTGGGGCTGGCGCCCACCAGAGTGAGAGTACCGCCGATGATGGCGCAGAAACCCATGGGCATGAGGAGTCTGGAGATAGGAATGTCCAACCGTTTGGCGATTCGCTGAGTGGCAGGCAGAAAGAGAGCAGCTGCGCCGATATTTTGCATCATGCTGGATATCACTGCTACCGTGCCCGAGACAAAGGCCATGACTCGCCGCTCGCTTTGCCCGGCGAGTTTGATAATAGGACCCGCCACCTTGTTCATGACTCCGGTCTTGTCCAAACCAGCACCAATGATAATGACCGCGATAATTGAGACCACCGCATTGCTGCTCAATCCCATGAAGGCCTGTTTGGGAGATACCAGGCCAATAAGGGGAAGAAGTACCATCATCATGATGCCCACCACATCCACCCGCACCCATTCGAAAACGAAGAGGATAACGGCAAAGGCGAGCACAATGAGGGTCATTACCATGTCAGCAGTCATTGTCACTCCTCCCTGAAGATCGTCAATTTGTGCTATCGAGCCTGCTACTTGGACCGGAACAAAGAGTCGGAGGGGGATCCTTATTGCCGAAGCCCTCTGCAATATGGGGTGGTGTCCCTTCCTTGCGAAATCGGTGTCAATGTAGCAAAATGATCCAATAAGTGCAAGTTTTAACAAGCGCAAAGTGTGATATACTTTGCCATTGTCTACAGGAGTGGGCCAGAAAGTGTCTGCAAAGGGCAAATTTCAGCCTTGACAGTTGAGGACAACTGCGACTCGGGGTGACAGCTATGGCATTCTTTCGCAAGGGTGAGCCCAAAGAAGACCTGGAGGAACTGGAACTGCTGCGCCAGCAGATTGACAGGGCAAACTTGCCGGAACACGTGGAAACCGTGGCGCTCAAGGAGCTTGAGAAGCTTGAGAAGACTCCCACTTCAGCAGCCGAATATGTGATCGGCGTAAATTACCTCGAGTATCTCGCCACTTTGCCTTGGAACATCCACACCGAAGACAACCTGGATCTGGACAGAGCCGAGCGCATTCTCAATAATGAGCACGCCGGCCTGGAGCAGATAAAGGAGAGAATCCTCGAGTACCTGGCGGTGCGGGCCTTGAAGATTCAACGAACGTTTCGCCTGCTGGTGGTGGACGACGAGGAAATTGCCAGAACCAATCTGGAGCATATACTCAAAGGAGAGGGTTACCAGGTGGCCACTGCCACAAATGGCGCTGAGGCCTTGGAGCGCATGGCAAGCGAAGCTTTCGATCTGGTGCTCACAGACTTGCTCATGATGAAAGTAGGGGGCATGGAGCTGTTGCAAAAAATAAAAAACGAGCATCCGCAGACAGACGTCATCATTGTCACCGGCTATGCCACAGTGCCCTCTGCAGTGGAGGCTCTTCAGAAAGGGGCCTACCATTACCTGGCCAAACCACTGAAGATCGAACAGGTGAGGGCCACAGTCAGAGAAGCCTTGAGCAGAAAGCAGTGGGCTCACAAACCCAAGGGCCCAGTTCTCTGTTTCATGGGACCGCCGGGTACGGGCAAGACCTCTCTGGGGCGGTCAATTGCAGCTGCTCTTGGCAGAAAATTCATTCGCCTCTCCGTGGCCGGCATGAAGGACGAGGCCGAAATCCGCGGCCATCGCCGCAGCTACGCTGGCGCCATGCCAGGTAGAATTATAGAGGCAATTCGACGCATTGGCTCCAATAATCCGGTCTTCATGCTCGACGAGATCGACAAGATCGGTCAGGATTTTCGCGGGGACCCAGCTTCGGCTCTCCTGGAAGTGTTGGACCCGGAACAGAATGATCATTTTGTCGACTATTATCTGGACGTGCCATTCGACCTGTCCAGTGTGATGTTCATCGGCACTGCCAACCTGCTGGAGCCGATTCCGCGGCCGCTGCTCGATAGAATGGAGGTTCTGTCTCTGCCGGGATATACTGACGAAGAAAAGGAGACTATTGCCTATAATTTTCTCATTCCCCGCCAGCTGGAAGCAGCCGGACTCGAAAGTTCGGCAGTACAGTTCAGTCCAGAGGCAGTGCTGAAGATTATCAGGGAATACACCCGGGAGGCGGGTCTGCGAAACCTCGAGCGAGAAATCGGCTCGGTGTGCCGCAAGATTGCTCGCCAGGCCTTGAGAAAGGGCGCCAGCATGCAGTCCGTAACCGTAACTCCAGCAAAGGTGGAGCAATATCTGGGCCCGAGAAAATTTTTCTACGAGGTGGCCGAGGCCAGAGACCGGGTGGGGGTGACGACTGGACTGGTGTGGACAGAGACGGGCGGCGACATCATCTTTGTGGAGGCCACCAGGATGAAGGGCACCAAAGGCCTCATTCTTACCGGCTCTCTGGGTGAAGTCATGCAGGAGTCGGCCCAGGCAGCCCTGAGCTATGTGAGAAGCAATGCTGCTGCCTTCGGCATTGTGGAGAATTTTTTTGACGATCACGATATCCATATTCATGTGCCAGCTGGTGCCATTCCCAAGGATGGTCCTTCAGCCGGGCTCACCATAGCCCTTGCCCTAATTTCTCTCCTCACCGGCAGGCCGGCGCGGCGGCAGGTGGCCATGAGCGGCGAACTTACCCTGAGCGGCAGGGTGCTGCCAGTGGCCGGCATTCGCGCCAAGATCCTGGCTGCTCGCAGGGCTGGGGTAGAGACCGTGGTATTTCCAGAGAAGAACCGGGCAGAGCTGGATGACCTGGCCAGCCACATCCGAGGCGATCTGCAGGTGATTTGTATCGCCAGTGTGGACGAGGTGGTGGAGGTGGTTCTCAGATAAGCGCCTGTTTATGCAGAAGCAGCTGCGGCCCGGCGGTCAGTTTGTCGCTGCACTTTCGGAATTGTCTGCCAGGCCCCAGCGTTTCAACTTGCGCCACAGGGAAACCCGGTCGATGCCCAGAATTTCAGCGGCTCTGGTCTTGTTGCCGTTCACTTTCTTGAGAACCCAGCGGACGTATTCCAGTTCGTTTTCCTCCAGAGTCGGCAAGCGCTTGCTGGTTTGGCGATATACTTTGAAAGCCATGGTGCCGAGTTCCTGGGGCAGGTGCTGGGGTAGAATTGTGGGACCGTTGCAGAGGGCTACGGCGCGCTCCATGATGTTTTCCAGTTCGCGGATGTTGCCAGGGTACTCATAGTTGTAAAGAATGGCCATGGCCTCCTCTGAGATATCTTCGATGGCCTTTTTCTGAGCAGCAGCGAAGCGGTTGAGGAAGTGCTGGACCAACAAAGGAATATCGTCGCGCCGTTCGGCCAGAGGGGGCAGATGCAGACTCACCACATTGAGCCGGTAGTAGAGATCCTGCCGAAATCTGCCGGCTGCCATCTCCCTGTTCAGATCCTTGTGGGTGGCAGCCACCACCCGGATATCCACGGGCACAGGCTTGGTGCCACCCACCCGCAGCAGTGATCTCTCTTCCAGCACTCGCAGCAGCTTCACCTGCATGGCTGCAGGCATGTCGCCAATCTCATCCAGGAAAATGGTGCCGCCACTGGCTGCCTCCAGCAACCCTATCTTGGTGGAGGTGGCCCCGGTGAAGGCGTCCTTTTCATGGCCGAACAGTTCGTTGGCCAGCAGTTCTTCAGTGAAAACAGCGCAGTTGAAGGCAACAAAGGGCTCCATGGCGCGATTGCTCTGGTGATGGATGGCCCTGGCAATGAGCTCCTTGCCCGTGCCCGTCTCCCCAAAAATGAGCACGCTGCAGTCGCTGGGGGCGATCTGCTTCACCATGTCGATAAGTTCCTGCATCTTGCTGCTCCTGCCCACGATAAGGGGAGGGCCAGCAAGGCCTTTACATTCCTGTTTGAGATTGTTCAGCTCATCTTTGAGCTGTTTTTTTTCGAGGGCCCTCTTTACCACCAGCCGCACTTCGTCAATCTTGTAAGGCTTGGCAATGTAGTGATAGGCTCCCTTTTTCATGGCCTCGATGGCGGTGTTGACCGTAGCATAAGCAGTAACCATAATGACCTCGGTGTCAGGGTGCTGCTCCTTGCAGCGTTCCAGCACTTCCATGCCGTCCACCTGCTTCATCTTCAGATCGGTGAGAACCACGTCAAATTGAGAAGAGGCCAGCTTTTTCAAGGCCTTGACACCGTTGTCCACGGAGACCACCAGATGCCCCTCTTTCCTGAGGATGTGCTGCAGATTGTCGCGAGCAATCTCTTCGTCGTCTATCACCAGAATTCTGCCTGGTTTCATGGGCGGTGCTCTCCAGTTCGAGGTCCACTCTTTAGCGGCAGGCTGATGGTAAAGGTAGTTCCTTCACCTTGTCTGCTTTTCACAGTGAGGGTGCCGCCGTGCTTTTCTACAATGCCATGGGCTACTGAGAGGCCGAGGCCAGTGCCGTATCCCACCTCTTTGGTGGAGAAGAAAGGGTCGAATATGTGAGGCAGGTCTTCCGGGGTTATGCCACAGCCGGTGTCACTCACATCTATCTCCACCATCTTCCGTGCCAGATTTTCGCGGGCGGTTATGCTGATTTTCCCCTCGCCTTCAGGAATGGCCTGGGCAGCATTGAGCAGAAGGTTGAGGAGCACCTCCTGCAGCTTCTGGCCGTCAGCGTATATATCCAGATCCTCGGGTACGTTGCTGTCAATCTCCACGCCGGCGGGCACCTGGCTCGATACCAGACGGATAGTATTGAGGATGAGGTTTTCCAGGTTGATCCAGCCGGGCTGGAATTCCCTCTCCCTGGAGAACTCCAGAAGACCTTTGACAATATCTCTGGCTCTGTCCACCTCCTGGTCGATGTTCTTGAGCAGCCTGTCAGCGTGCTCTCCATCTGTGCCGGCCAGCTCCTCCATGAGAATCTGGCAAGAAGTAGAAATGTTGTTGAGCGGATTGTTGAGCTGATGGGCAATGCCAGAGGTGAGAATTCCCAGAGATGACAGCTTCTGCGCCTGCACCAGCTGTTCCTGGCGCTTTTCGAGTTCGGTTACCATCTTGTTGAACGCTTCCACCACAGCCTGGGTTTCGTCACCAGTTTGATGGACTGGCAGGCTCTTGAAATCTCCTTTAGCAATGCGGCGGGTGGTCCGCTCGATAACTTGCAGAGGCCTGACGATCTTGCTGCTCACCAGCATGGTGAGAAAGAGTCCTAGCGCGGAGAGAATCACCAGCAGATAGACGATATTGTGCCTTAACGAGGCGAGGATATGATGAATTCTGTTGTACTCGAAGTCTGCCAGTTGCAAAGAAAAGTCCACCAGATTCTTGCCGCTTTGCCGAAGCCTGGCTTCGATTGCAGCTCTCTTGCTCGCATCCGGGCTTTCCGCCTGAGTAGCTGCCAGATTTTGCAAGAGACGGCTGTAGCGAGTCATCTCATCCTCGAGCTTGTTGAGATAGACTGCTCCCTGCAAGCCCTCCACACCTGGGGCGATCTTGTGGAATATCCTTTCTCCTTCTTCCACATAGTTCAGAGTCTCCTGGTAGTCCTGCTCCTTGCCGTAGAGGAGAAAGTTTTTCTCGTAGCGTCTCACCTCCAGTATGGTATCGTGAAGCTGGCTGGCAGTTTCTACGAATCTGAGTTTTCGATCGATTTTCACCAGACTTCGATAGGCAATAATACCAATTAGCAGGAAGGCGATAATGGACAGAGAAAATCCCAGCACCACCTTCTGGCGGATGGTTAGATAAAGGTATGAGCGAGCCTTTCGCATAAGGTTTCTCATATTTGTTATTGCGGACTACGGTGGATTGAGTATAAAAAAATCGTAGAAAAATAGCAAATCAGTAAACTTAGTGGACCAGTTCATAAATAGGCTGACGTTCTCGAGGGCGCCAGGGCAACCGACAGGCAACGCTGCCGGGCTGGCAAGCCCTGGTGGCCGAATGCCAGTGTATTATTGGGCCGCCTGGACAAACTTTGCTTGCAGAGAGTGCTGGTTGTGCATCCTGCTGTGAAAAATTTTATTCGCAAGTGGCAGCTTGACGAACACCTCACCTTGTATCTGCTGGCCATTGTGGTTGGAGCACTGGGGGGCTATGGTGCTGTGTTCTTCAGGTTTCTCATCAAGGCGGCCCAGTATCTTTTCTACCAGAACAGTGAAGAATTTCTCACCTTCTTTCAGACGGTGCCCTTCTACCTCAAGCTGCTGCTGCCGGTTGTAGGCGGCCTGGCAGCAGGGCTGCTGATACGCTGGGGAGGAGAAAAAGCCAGGGGCCACGGCGTTCCGGAACTCATAGAGGCCGTGGTTCTCAGGGGCGGCCGCATCTCCTGGCGCACTGCGGCGGCGCGCATATCTGCCTCTGCCATCACCATCGGTTCAGGAGGCTCCGTGGGCCGGGAAGGGCCCATCATCCACCTGGGCTCCTTCCTGGGCTCCGCAGTGGCGCAGCTGCTCAGGCAGGCAAGAGATCGAGAACGAATCCTGATGAGCTGCGGGGCGGCTGCTGGCATCAGCGCCACTTTTCACGCCCCCATAACCGGCATGCTGTTCGCAGTGGAGTTGCTCCTGGGTGATTTCGCCCTCGCCAGCTTCTCGCCGGTGGTGCTAGCCTCGGTCACTGCTGCCACAGTGTCTGGCTTGCACCTGGGCAAGCTGCCGGCCTTCGTGGTTCCTGTATTCCAAGTGCAGTCCCTGTGGGAATACGCGGTCTACCCGGTGCTGGGGTGTATAAGCGGACTGGTGGCAGTGGTTTTCATCAACTGTCTCTATTTTTGCCAGGATCGCTTCGAGTCGCTGAAAATACCGGCCTGGCTCAAGCCGGGATTGGGCGGTTTGCTGCTTGGCGCCATGCTGCTGCTGGCGCCCCAGGTTTTTGGCGTCGGCTATGGCGCCATCAACCTGGCCCTGCTCAATCAAATGGACCTGGTGCTCATGGCCAGTCTGCTGTTCGCCAAGATCCTGGCAACCTCCATGAGTCTCGGCTCCGGTGCAGCAGGCGGCATTTTGGCGCCTTCTCTGTTTATAGGTGCCATGACCGGGGGCAGTTTTGCCTATTTCGCCGCTTACTGGCTGCCATTTCCCGTATCCTCGGCCAGCAGCTATGCCCTGATAGGTATGGGTGCCGTGGTGGCAGGCTGTACCCAGGCGCCAGTTACGGCCATCCTGCTCACCTTTGAGCTTTGTAACCAATCGCAGATTATCATACCGGTGCTCGCGGCGGCAATTGTCAGCACCATTACTGCTTCACTGCTGAAACACGGCTCGATCTATAGTCTCAAACTGCTGCGCCGCGGTATAGATGTCTCCGGCGGCAGGGAGCAGAACATACTGCGCACTATCCGGGTGGGAGAGGTAATGGTCCGAGACATCCAGAGTGTGGTGGAGTCGGCTCCTATGGCTGTGGTGCTGGACCTCTTCAACAAATTTGATCTTTCCTGTCTTACGGTTGTAAACTCCAAGGGGCAGCTCGTGGGGGTGATCTCTTTTCATGACATTTCCGGGCTGGCTGCCGCGGAGGAGATGCAGCAGCTGCTCATTGCCCGGGACCTGGTCAACCCCGAGGTGGCCAGACTTTTTCCTACTGACAGCCTGAAGACCGCCCTGGACAAGCTGGAGAGAGAAAAAGCTGCCCAGCTGCCAGTGGTTTCCGAGGATGGCACCAACAAGCTCGTGGGCCTTGTGCAGGAAAGGGATGTGCTTGCTGCTTATGAGAGGGAGCTCGAGCTTCGCTGGCAGGACCTTGGTTGACGCAAAACTTGCCTGTTGCCAGTGAGACGAAGCAGGGAAAGAAAGAGAATGACCAGAGCAAATCTCAGGCTAACCAAGATTTTCTTGGCGGTGTTGATCCTCTTGAGCTTTATTTTTTCAGGCCTTCTTTTTACGGGCATGCTGTCCACCAAAAAGAGACTCGAGAGGCTGAGCAGCAGCCAGGCCATTTCCTCTGCTCTGGTGGAAGATCTCAGAGATCACTACCAGTTGCAGTGGAGCCTGGACATGGTGCTGATCACCCTTTCTCTTTCCATGGGACTGACTCTCATATTGATCTATCGTTATCTGCTGCGGGTAGCCAGCACCCTGAGGGAAGTGCAGACCATTGAGCGGGATATCTTGAACAGCATCACCCGCGGTATAGTCACAGTGGACCTCCAAGGCCAGATCACTTCGTGCAACCGGGCCCTGGAAGAGATTCTGGGCGTGCAGGCAGCAGCTCTCGTAGGCCATCCGCTGGAGGAATTGTTTGCTCCTGACGATCCTCTCTATAAATTCCTGGATGAGGCAATCCGGCAGGAGGAAGCTGCTCATGACACGGATGTGGACTACACCACCAGCTCGGGCAGCGCTGTGTGTCTGCGGGTGACGACATTCGGGCTGAAGAATGAAAAGGGCCAGAAGGTTGGCGCCATCCTGCTGCTCAAAGACATGACTGCTCTGCGAAAAATGGAGGAGAGAATGCAGCGTGCTTCGCGGCTGGCAGCCCTCGGAGAGTTGATGCAGCGGTTGGTGCACGAGATTCGCAATCCCCTGAGTGCCATGGACATCAATCTGCAGCTCCTGGAAGAGAGACTGGAGGCAGCAGGCACAAAAGATGAGGTGGAGCGTTATTTGAAGATTATCAGCAGTGAGACCCGCCGACTCAATGAAGTCCTCAGCAAAGCCCAGACATTCGCTCAACCTCATGGAGCTGTGCTGGAGGTGGTGGACCTGCATGAAGTGCTCCAACAGGTGGTCTCTCTTCTTCGAGCCGAGGCAGAGCGGAAGGGAATCAAGATCGAGGCCAATCTGGCAGCAGCAGAGAGCCTGCTGCGGGCAGACAGGGATCAGCTCGAGCAGGTGTTCATCAATCTGTTCAAGAACAGTATCGAGGCTATGGCAAACGGTGGCAGGCTGGAGGTGACCTCCAGAAATAGTGTTCGCGGCGGCACCATCGAAATAGAGATTGTGGACACGGGCAGCGGCATTCCCATGGGTGACCTGCAGCGGATATTCGATCCTTACTATACTACCAAAAAGAAGGGTACAGGGTTGGGCCTGAGCATAGTCCATAGTATTATCAATCAACATGGTGGCACCGTAGATGTGGGGAGCTGGTTGGGAGAAGGGACCCTTTTTCATCTCAGCTTGCCCCTGTTGCCGTCAAATGAGGAGAATGGTGGAAAGAGACAGACCGACAATACTCATCGTGGATGATGAGCCCAATATCCGGCAGGGGCTTGCCGAGGCCTTGCAAGATCAGGGCTACCACATCGAGCAGGCGGCAAGCGGTGAAGAGGCGCTGCAGCGCCTCGAGGACAGAGAGTTCCATCTGGCCCTGGTTGATCTCGTCATGGACGGCATGGACGGCATCGAGCTCCTGCAGAAAGTCAAGCAGCGTTGGCCCCGAACAGAAGTAGTGATCATTACGGCGCACGGCACCATTGAGACAGCAGTGCGGGCTCTCAAAGAGGGCGCCTATGACTACCTCACCAAGCCGGTGAACGTTAAACGTTTTCGCTCCTATATACACAACATTCTCCGCAGCCAGGAACTGGAAGAGGAGAATAGACGGCTGCGCGAACAGCTGCGCACAGAACAGGAGTACAGTCAAATCATTGGCAGAAGCGACAGTCTGCTGAGCGTTCTAGAGATGATCGAACAGCTGGCGCCCACGGAGGTTACCGTTCTCATAGAGGGCGAGAGTGGCACCGGCAAGGAGCTGGTGGCCAGGGCCCTGCACCAGAGGAGCGGCAGGGGGGAGCAGCCTTTTATTTCGGTAAACTGCGGCGCTATTCCCAAGGAAATTATGGGCAGTGAATTGTTCGGCCACGAGCGCGGCGCCTTCACAGGTGCAACTGCCCAGAAGAAAGGGCGCTTCGAGCTGGCGCACAAGGGCACCCTCTTTCTCGACGAGATTGCCGAGATGGATCTGGAGGCCCAGGTGACCCTGCTGAGAATTCTCGAGGAGGGCAAATTCCGGAGGCTGGGGGGCACCAGAGAAATAGCTGTAGATGTGAGGGTGGTGGCCGCTACCAACAAGAGTCTCACTGAACAGTGCCGTCTGGGTTTGTTCCGGGAGGATCTCTACTATCGACTCAATGTGGCTCGTATGAGCCTGCCGCCCCTCAGAGAACGACGCGAGGATATTCCACTTCTCAGCCGCCATTTTCTGGAGACTTTTGCCGAAAAGTATCACAAGCCGGGGATCCGGCTGTCCCCCGAGGTACAGAGTCGCCTGGCCACCTATGAGTGGCCTGGAAACATCAGAGAGTTGCGCAATTGCCTCGAGCGGGCAGTGATTCTCGCCCGCGGTCCGGTCATAGATATGGAGCTGCTGCCAGAACGGTTTCAGGAGAAGGCTGCTGAGCCCTCGAGGTGGACAATGCCAGTGGGTCGCAGTCTAGCTGAGATGGAAAGGGAGATGATTAGACAAACACTGCAGCAGACCCACGGTCATCGCAAGGAAACGGCCCGCATTCTGGGAATAAGCGAGCGAGACCTGTACTACAAGCTCAAGAAATACAAGCTTAAATGAAATGCGGAATGGGGACTGGACTGCAAAAATTGCAGGCAGGGGAACTGGGGTATATTCTGTCTTGTTTGCCATGGTGAAGTTAACAATTTATATTTACAGGAAAAACTGTTTGCCATATTTTTTATTCCAGATTGGCATCATCATTGCTCTAAGCATTGGGCGAGGTAAAAGACATAGCGCATTGAAAGGAGAACATCATGCATCTTGCCCAGTTTCTCGACCAAGGCCATGTCATTTTGGAGCTGCAACAAAAGGACCGTTTTGCTTGTCTACAAGAGATCTTTGACAAGGTGGCCACTGACGGCTACCTGAGAAACAAGGTCCAGGCCCTAGAAGAGCTGTGCCAGAGAGAGCAGCTGGCCACCACGGGTATAGGGAACGGCATTGCGGTGCCGCACGTCTTTACTGATGAGGCCAGCCGCCCACTGCTCATCATGGCGAGGTCGCCCTCTGGAGTCAGTTTCGATGCCCTGGACGGCAAACCGGTGCATCTCATTTTTGTGGCCCTGTCACCGCGCAAGGAGAAAGATCTTTTCATCAGTCTTCTCTATCACCTAGTTCGCTTTCTCAAGGTGCGGCAGAACTATGAGGATCTACTGGCTGCCAAAGACGCTGCCGAGGTGATGGCAGTGATGGCTAGGGCCAAGGAAAACCTGATGTCGGAAAAATTGAAGAGGCTGGTAAGAGACGAGGTTCGGCCCTACAAGAGCTGGGCAGGAATTTCCAGTTGATTCATTGACAGCTCCCTGTTCATTGACGATTTCACTTGTCTACTGAGGACAGCTCATTTATGAAACCTTTTCGGCAAACTGCTAAAGACCGTTCCCTAAAGGAACAGCTACGCCGACTCTTCCGCCGCTACCAGTTGAGTGATCAGACTTTTCTTATAGTGGTTGCTGTGGTGGTAGGTTTTCTGGGAGGACTGGGGACGATTCTGTTTGAAAAGATGCTTGAGTTTTTCAACTGGCTGTTCTTTGAAGTTTTTCCTCATCCTCTTGGCAATGCCAGGTGGCTGATTATTCTGATACCAGCCCTCGGCGGTTTGTTTCTGGCGCCGCTCATTCGCTTCTTTCCTGCTGAGGCCAAGAGCGACGGTGTACCTGCCACCATGGAGGCAGTGGCTCTCAAGAGGGGCATTATCAAAGTGAGGACCTTCCTCATCAGAACCCTGGCCTCTGCTCTCACTCTAGGCTCAGGCGGCTCCGCCGGCAAGGAAGGGCCGATCATTCAGATTGGCGCCTCCATCGGTTCTGCAGTGGGCCAATTTTTCAGGGTCTCGGGTGACCGCATGCGGGTGCTGGTTGGCTGTGGCGCTGCTGCAGGCCTGGCTTCCATTTTCAATGCGCCCATTGCCGGCGTACTCTTTGCCCTGGAAGTGGTGCTGGGAGAATTCAACATCCATATCTTCAGCCCCATAGTCATATCATCCGTAGTGGCCACGGCGGTGAGTCGGGCCTGGCTCATTGAAGGCGCGGCATTGAAGCTGCCCCCCTACCATCTTTTCAGCTACTGGGAAATTCTTCTCTATGCGGTTCTGGGGATCTGCGCTGGCGTGGTATCTGTCGTTTTCACCCGTACTCTCCATGGCATGGAAGATCTCTTTGAACACCACGCCCCTCTGAAAGCTCATTGGAAGCCTATTTTCGGCGGTTTGGCAGTGGGCATGATCGGCTTTTTCTATCCACAGATTCTCGGCTGCTCCTATGCTCCCATTACCCAGGCGATCCAGGGAGATTTTCTCTGGCAGACGCTGGTAGCACTTCTGGTGCTCAAGGTGGTGGGCACGGCCTTCACCCTCGGTTCTGGCGGCTCGGGCGGCATCCTGTATCCCAGTCTGTTTCTGGGAGCCATGGTGGGTGGCGCCCTGGGGGATCTGTTTCACACAATCTTTCCCCAGATAGTTTCTTCTCCAGGCGGCTACGCCCTGGTAGGCATGGGTGCGGTGCTCGGGGCTGCCGTGCAGGCACCCATGGCCGCAATCATGATGGTTTTTGAACTGACAAATGACTATGCTATTATTCTGCCGATGATGACCGCCTGCGTGCTGGCCACGGTCATTCATCGACGGCTCATGACTCACTCCATCTACACCTACAGCCTGGTGAAGCGGGGCATCGATATATCTGCTGGCAGGGAAATGGGGATTCTCACTTCGCTCAAAGTGAAAGACATCATGAGCCGGGATGTGCCCAAGATTCCTGGAAATCTTCCCTATGAAGAAGTGCTGAAACACTGTCTGGCCGGCAACCGCAACTACCTGTACACTATTGACGAGCAGGACAATCTGGAGGGCGTAATCTCTTTCCAGGAACTGAAGGAGTTTGTCTACGACGATCAATTGCGCCACCTGGTGTTTGCGCGTGACTTGGCCAATCGCGACGTGGTCTACGTGACGCCGGATGAAACTCTGGCCTCATCCCTGAACAAGTTCAGTTCTCTCGATGTGGAGGAGCTGCCGGTGGTGCAGAGCTACGACGGCCAGCACCGTCTCGAGGGTATTGTCACCAGGAGCGAACTCATGAGGATTTATCGAAAGGAAATGGGCAAACGGCTGCTTATCAACTGAGGCTGTGGCGGCTGTGCCATCCTGACTCCCTGGTGCCGGTACTGCTGGTCTGCTTCTAGTCTTCTCCACCAGACTTCTTGAATTTTCACCAGAAATTACCACAAAATGATTTCGCTCCCAGGGGGCTGCCACTGCTTTGCCGACTGCTGTTCATTCTGGAAACCGTCCAGGCTCCTCTAGTTTGTTAAATACTTGTGCCTGCGTTTTTGCTCAGCCAGGATAGCAAGTTCAGTTCAAGAGAAGGGCCCCGCCGAGTTCCATTCTCTAAGAATAATCAACAGCATGACAGGCAACAACCCAGCAGGGCTGTACGCTAGACAGCAGTGTCTTGGTCATTGCTCAGGCCATACTCTGCAGGCTAGCAGGGGGCTGGAGCATACTCGACCGGCTGACTTGCAAGGATGGCTTGCCCACAACAGGTATACATCAGGAATATTTCTGCAGGGGCTTGGCGCTCTTTTGCTTTGTAGGTTATGCTTGTCTATATACTTGTCTGATTAGCCAAGGGGGATGATATGAAAGTTCTTGTTGCTGTAGACCAGGATCTCGAGTCTCGGCTTGCCCTCAGATATGCCTGTCATCTGCTAGAGCACTTCGATGCCAGTGTGGATGCCATCCATGTGAGGAAAGACGTTTCAGAGGTCATCTTGGCAGACTTTGAGGTGCCCTTCCTGAAAACTGATCGACAGGCCAAGCTAGAAGAAGATACCAGGGAGGTGGAACAGGCTATCAGCGATGCCTGTGAGATCTGTCTGGCAGGCAAAGTCCCCTGCACTCCCAGGATACTCACGGCAGCCGAGCCCGCAGAGGTCATTATCAAAGAGGCCAGGGCAGGCGATTACGATTTGCTGGTGCTTGGCTGCCATCGGGTCTCAGCTATCAAAGGGATGCTGCTCGGTCAGGTTCATACTCAGGTGATCAACAGTTGCCAGCGGCCAGTGCTCATCGTCAGAGAGCTGCGCCATATCAATCGGGTGCTGGTGGCTTATTCGGGCTCCTCCTGCGACGATCAGGCACTGCATTTTATTGCACCGCTGCTGGCCAGGAAAAGGCCGCACATCACTGTCATGCATGTGCAGGATACAGAACTTGGTGAAAGCGACGAATTCAGCCAGGCCTGCTTGCGCAAAGGAGAGTCGCTTCTGAAGAACCTGGAACATGAGCCAGAGACCAAGTCGGTGGCCGGTGACGTGGTGGATGAAATCATCAGGGAGATTAACCTGGGCAACCATGACCTGGTGGTGGTTGGCGCCCAGGGACTTGGCAAGACCGGCTACTTGAACATCCTGAGTGACAGGTCTCTGCAGATAATCCGCCGCACTACCAGACCGGTGCTCCTCTACAGACAGAAGAGAGTCTGAAGAGCAGCCGCCTTTCTCCTGCACGCGCCGGGAATAAGAGGTCTTCTCTCGGCTGCCTCCCCGAGCAGGCAGTTTTATCTTGACAGCGAGAGCTGCGCTTGCTAGGTTAGTTATAACTTTGTTACATTTTGCACTAACTGTGACTTTTTTTGTCATCAATGGCGTCTCTGTATTGGAAAGCTACTGCCACTTACGGATAATCTCACAATTGAGGGAAGCTCATGTGTCGTACTGCCAGCAGAATGTTGATGATCAAGGCGCTACTCCTGTACCATTTCATAGCGAGCACTCCTGTGTGGGCAGCTACCGAGCAGGTCATTCCTACCCCTGAGCACCCCTGGTGGTTCTGGCCCCTGATTCTTCTGGTGTTTTGTTTTGTTCTGGGCATCCTGGCGGTGCTGGCCGGCGTTGGTGGTGGGGTGCTCTATGTGCCCCTGGTGAGCGGCTTTTTCCCTTTCCACCTGGATTTCGTCCGGGGTACAGGCTTGCTGGTAGCCCTGGCAGGAGCTCTTGCTGCCGGGCCGGGCCTGCTGCGGCGCAACTTTGCCAATCTGCGGCTGGCGCTGCCAGTGGCCTTGGTTGCCTCTGCTTGTGCCATTGCCGGCGCGCTCCTGGGTTTGGCGCTGCCCACCAATATTGTCCAGATGGCTCTGGGGGCGACTATTATTTTCATTGCGGCCCTGCTGACCTTTTCCAAGAATGTCGAGAAACCCGAGGTCAAGAAACAGGACGGCATTGGCGCGGCCCTGAAAATGGCGGGCGCCTACTTTGACCCCTCCACAGGCGAGACCATAGAGTGGAAGACGCACCGGACGCTCTCCGGTCTCATACTTTTTATCCTGATTGGTGTTATGGCAGGCATGTTCGGCCTGGGAGCTGGCTGGGCCAATGTGCCAGTGCTCAATCTCCTTATGGGAGCGCCGCTCAAGGTGGCGGTGGGCACCAGCAAATTTCTTCTTTCTATTACAGATACCTCGGCTGCCTGGATCTACCTGAACAAGGGCTGCGTCATACCTCTCATGGCAGTACCCTCCATTGTGGGTCTCATGCTAGGCTCCTTCGTGGGGGTGAGGATCCTGGCGGTGGCCAAACCAAAGGTCATCCGTTACATTGTGATTGGCGTGCTGCTCTTTGCTGGGGTCAAGGCTTTTATGAAGGGCCTGGGCGTCTAACCGACGAGGTGAGCAATGACTGAAAAGATACCGAAGGCGTCACCGGAGCAAATAACCTATGCCAACCTGCTCTTTTATGGCTCGTGGACTGCCATAGCTATTTTGCTGATCACCTACCTGATATACGTCAGTGGCATGGTCTCAACATACGTTTCCATGCATGATCTGGCATATTACTGGACGAAGCCCGTGCACGAGTACGTGCAGGAGGCCAATATTCCCCTGGGCTGGGGCTGGGTCACCCTGCTGGGCAAGGGCGATTTTCTCAACTTTATTGGCATCGTGCTCCTGGCGGGCATGACCATAGTCTGTTTTCTCACTCTGCTGCCTACCTATATCAAGCAGAAGGACACTCCTTTTGTCATCATTGTTACGCTGGAGGTGCTGGTGCTCTGCCTGGGCGCCTCTGGTCTTCTCGGGGCGGGCGGCCACTAGCCCGGCTGCAGTGTCGCCAGCAATGGCGCTCAGCCTCTCCCTTCTCACAGTAGGCTGCTGCGGGCACCACTGTCAGTTGTGCCGGGCAGCTTTGCCAGCCAGCCTCTGCTTCTGGTGCTGGGCCGCCTGATACATGAAGGTGCGGATTATTGCCTCTCTGTTGGGTTGAAAAGTACCGTCGTAGGCAGAATCTATGTAAGGGATCTGCAGGCGGTCCAGCAGGGGCTTCAAGATCGCCGAACACATGGTGCTCGGCATGCAGGTGAAGGGAAAGACGTTTACGATGCCGTCAAAGCCCGCCAGGCAGTATTCCAAGGCGCCGCCGATGCTCAAACCAGCCTCAGTTCCCACCTGGAAAGAGTAGAGTCGATCGTTGTCCAGCTGCCGTTCCAGAGGACCTATCTTGTGGTCCGCATGGATATGAAGATGCTTCATGACTGTGCGGTATACCTGGGTCTGCCGCAGGTACTGGTAGGTGAGCTCGGCCCGGTTGCGCAGCCACCGTTTCACGTGCTTTCTGCAGGCTGCCATATCCCGTTGTCTGATTGCCAGGCTGAGGTCTCGGGCTGCTTTTTGCATCCTGTCATAAGATATGTAATTTACCCATTCAGCAATGGAGGCATTGACCACCTCCCCCCCATGTTGTTCCAGGAGCTTGATGATGTCCTGGTTGGAGGCTCTGTGACTGCGCAGATAAATTTCTCCTACCATGCCGATCAATGGTCTGGGAGGCAGAGTCGTGTCGATGAGCAGCGCTGCCCTGCGGGCTACTGCCTCGAGATCTGCCAGAATAGCGCTGAAATTCTTGCTGCGGCCGTGAATTTCCAGGCTGTCAGCCATGGTGCGCAGAGCCTCTTCGAAGAATTCTTCCGCCACACCCGGCTCCCTCTCATATGGCCGCATGTGCCAGAGAGATCGATCCAGAACGTCGCCGATCACAATGGCCACGTAGGCGCTCCTGCGAAAATTCGCTCTCAACGGTTGGGGGAGCAAGCCGCCGAGGGCATAGGAGTCTTTGCTGGTGATGGAGGCGATGCGAGTGTTGCTGAAGCCGTCTAGAGAGTCCAGGATGATGCGGTGCAGCTTGTTGTACATGCCAAAACGGCAGGGCCCGCCGGCCTCAGCCATAAAATACAGGTAGTTTTCCGCTCTGAAGCGTTCTCCAAGTCTTTGCCGTTCTTTTTCCAGATAATAGAGCACATCGCCAAGAGTTACCTGGCAGGGAAAGCACTCCTTGCCAGAGGTGAACTTCTTGCCCAGGTCCAATCCTTTGTAGGTCTCCATTACCCGGGCATCAATGCCGAAACTCCTCAGGGTGGCGGCAAGGAGAACGCTGCCCGCCCTGTTCATTTCTGGGAGAAGCAGTCGCTTGCCGATCAAGCTGAACTTTCCCACGTTCTTTTTCAAGGATTCGAACTCGGTCATGATCTCTATCCAGGATTCGCTTTGCTCAAACAGTGTATGAATTGGGGCCCCAGCCAAGTCAGTGTCGCTCTAATTGTCAGCGTGGCTGTGGGTTCACGATGCTCTACACTTGCTCTCCTTCAAGCTGTCGAGGACCTGCCGGTGTTCGTTCTGGATGACGTTCTTGAATGCCTCCAGACGGGTGACCATGCCGGCAACCGCGCTGTGTTCATCCAGTTCGAGAATCAGATACGGTTTTGCTCCCATGACGTGGCGGTAAAAGTGCTCCAAGAATGAGTCAGCACCGCAGCTGAAATTGGTGAGATGTATACCATAGCCGCAAGCACTGTCTTTGATCAGCTTTGCCGTGCGGAGGATCTGCGCGCCGAGCCCCCAGTACATGTCCGGAAAGTCTGTGAGCGCGGTGTTGCTGGTATCGAGAAAGTCTTGCGGGATGGCCTTGATGCCGAGCCTGGCTAGATTGTGGCCAAGGCGCAAGTTGAGTCGCTCGTCATATAAGTTGTAAGGACGGCCGCTCACCACCACCCAAGGATCTTCAGGTTGGAGCGCGGAGAAGAAATCCCGCCCCAGGGTGACCAGAGCGCTCTGGAAGGCTGTCTGGATCTCCCAGGCCTCGCGAAAGGCGCGATCCACCTGAAGCTTGCTCACCGCCAGAGTCTTGTTCAAGCTGCGATAGAGGTCCAGGATTACGCTTTCCAGAGGATCATTCAAGTACAGTATGGGGGAGAGCAGCCTGTCAGCGGCAATGTCCAGGGCAGCAGTGACCATGTATTGACTGCCTTGCACCAGGGGACAGAAGAAGCCGGTTTCCCCAGACTGGGCCACCGGCATGTTGATAAGGGTGGGAAGAAAAAGGTAGCGCGTTTTGGCTAACAGGGCTCGCACATGGCCGTGGAAGACCTTGATGGGATAACAGGTCTCGGCTGTCATTGCCTCGATTCCTGCCAGGCCTATGTGTTCATTGGTCCTGGGCGACAGAATCGTGCTGTAGCCGAGCTTTTGCCAGAAGTGGCTCCAGAGGACGCTGTAGTGCAGAAAGTGAAGCGCCCGCGGCATGCCCACAGTGGGTTTGCCGTCCAGGATTTCCAGGCGTTTTCCCCTTGCGGCTCCACCTGCCTCCAGTTCAGCCAGGTCTTCAGTCGAGGATGCCAGGTAGTCCAGGAACAACCGTTCACGTTCAGAGAACCAGTTCTTTTCAGTCTCCTTTTTCTCCCTGGTCAATTCGTAGCGTCCGCACTCGCCTCCCCAGATGCTCTTTCGGCCGCCGAAATTGTAGATTTTCAGCTTGCACTCGTTGTGGCACTTCTTGTCGGCCCGGCAGATTGTTTCCCTGAAGGAGATCGAGCCTGAAGTGAGAACCTGCAGTCCGGGGAATCTGCTCACCCTGCCGAGGATCGACAGCTGCTCCATTACGGCCAGGGCAGCGCCGTGGGCCCCGAGGACTTCACGGTGTTCAGGCATGATGATTTCCTGATGGAGCACATTCTCGAAGGCTGCCACGATTCCTTTATTCAGTGAGGGACCGCCCAGAAACATTACCCGAGCGCCGATGCGCCGCTTGCCCACCACTCGATTCAAGTAGTTATAGACAATTGCGTAGCAGAGGCCGGCAATGAGATCCTCAAGACTGGCCCCCTTCTGGGCATAGGAAACCAGATCAGACTCCATGAATACGGTGCACCGTTCGGCAAGGTGAATAGGATTGCGGGATGAGAGAGCTATCTCCTGGAATTCTTTCACAATATTGATGCCAAGTTTGTTGGACAATTCGTGCAGGAAGCTGCCGGTTCCGGCAGCACAGACTTTGTTCATGTCAAAGTCAAGAGGATTGCCGTTCTGAATCCAGATGTATTTGGAGTCCTGGCCGCCGATTTCGAAGACCGTGTCCACCAGGGGATCCCAGTGCACTGCGGCGCGCGCGTGCGCCGTGATTTCATCGATGATGAGATCGGCATTGACAAAATCGCCCACCACATGCCGGCCAGAACCTGTGGTGGCCGTACCCAGGAATTCCAGACTGTCGCCAAACTCCTCCTGTATCCCAGCGAGCAGTCTCTGAGCCACCTCGATTGGTTTCCCCTGCGTCTGGACGTACTGCTTGTGGATTATATTGCTGTTAACATCCATCAACACTGTCTTGGTGGTGGTGGAGCCGATATCTATGCCGAGATAAACCTGGAGCTTGGTCCGAGGCGGCTGGGTCCGTCTGGGGATTACCACATTGTCCGTAAAGGTTGTGCGTTGCAGCCGCAGCACGGGCGCTCTGGGAAAGCTGGCGCTTGCTTCACCCACCATTTCTTTGAGCATCTCGAGGTCGATTGGCCTGTCTTGCTCTTGCTGCTGAGCGAAGATGGCTGCTCCCAGAGCACCGATGGAAGTGTGGTGTGGGGGAACTATGAGCTCTGGAAAATACTTGCGGAAGGCTTCAACCTGAAGCTTGTTGCTGGCAACCCCGCCAATAAAGACCACGGGGTCCTCGAGCTGGTGGTTGGCAACGATGGTGCTGACATAGTTGGCCGCATTGCCCTGATGGAGGCCGGCAATGATATTGGCCAGCGACTCGCCCTTGTTTTGTAGATGGATCATGTCCGACTTGGTAAAGACGGTGCAGCGGCAAGCTACCGGCGCCGGGCTGCTGCTCTGCTGCCCGAGATTGATAAAGTCGTCGAGGATTTTTTCGATGTGCTCCGCGGAGAAGTTCACTTCCTCTTGATAAAATGAAGAGGAGAGGCGCTCGGCCTGCTGGTCGATAAATGAGCCGGTGCCAGCGGCGCAGGGGCCATTCATGGCAAATGATTTCAGGTACCATTGACCGTCTGCATGGGACAGCTGGTACAGAGCTGCATCCTGGCCCCCCATGCTGATAATGCTGGCTGCCTCCGGTACCAGCCGCAGCACTCCCAGGACCTGGGTTATGGATTCGTACTCGTAAACCGCCCCGAGCCGCTCGGCAATAATTTTGCCATGGTTGCCGGTAAAAGCGACCCTGTCGATGCGCTCGGGCGGGAAGCGATCATAGAGCGCGGTAAAAACCTCGAGAGTCTGGGGTACGAACCTGCCAAAATGTCTGTGATAGGGAAATTCATAGATGATGTTCTGTTGATCATCTAGAACAACACAATTTATACTCACGGAACCGATATCCACTCCCACCGTATACATGAGCACCTCAGTTTCACCTTCTTGGCGTGCCTGCAGTTCATCAAGGAGAACCTTCCCTCAACCTTTACTTTACTAGTGAAACAGTTCCTGCTCGCTGGCAAGCAGCTGATGACAATCTTCGACAATGCCAGTGTATGAAAATGGTCGGCTACAATGTATAGTTGAATTATAAAGGCGTGTAATCTTCGGGTCAAGCCAAAGAAACGTACAAAAAACAGCTATTTCTTGTTCGCCAGAGCTGGGTGGCAGGCTTTGCAGAAGGCAACACTGGGTCTTTCAAGTGGTCTCCAGAAGGGGCTCTTCGCCACAGTTGTGCTTCATCAGCTGCTGCTTTTTGGTCAGGAAGACCTCGCACTCGGGGCACTCCATCCCTTTCTTGGCACATGCTTTTGGTTTCAATTCCCAACACGGCACAGGAAAGTCCAGTACTGCCGGGCAGTTCTTCCTTTCCTCTTCGGAGCAGCGCCTGATTTCCCAGCAGCTGGCAAGAGTGAGCAGTTTCTTGATCCCAGCTATGTTGAGGCCGTCCTCGTGAATGAGCTTGCGCAGACATTTGAGCCACTGCACGTCATTGTTGGAGTAGTAGCGCTTGCCGCTGCGGCGTGCTGGTTTGATCAGGCCTTCCCGTTCATAAATCCTCAAGGTCCTGGGATGAATGTGCAGCAGTTCTGCCACGATGCCAATGGGGTACAGTGCCTTGTAGTTGTCCATCTTTTTACCCTGCTCGCAACATTGCGAAACTGAGATATAATTAACAATGATAATTACACTTATCACTAGTCATTGTCAAGTGTTATTTACCCTTGATAATAAGGGGGTTTTGTTCTAGATTGACTGCATATTGTCAGACTTCGCTCTTGCTAGAAGAGGCTGACTTTGGAGACTTTCGCTCAGGGGAGGCACAGCCATGCGCAGTGATGTGATGAAAAAAGGACTTGAAAAGGCGCCGCATCGATCACTTTTCAAGGCCATGGGTCTGACAGATGCAGAAATTGCCCGTCCCATGATTGGTATTGCCAATTCCGCCAATGAAATCATTCCGGGGCACATTCATCTCGACAAGATTGCCGAAGCAGTGAAGGCAGGGGTGCGCCTGGCAGGCGGCACGCCCATAGAATTCAGCACAATCGGCGTCTGTGACGGCATAGCCATGAACCACGAGGGCATGAAATATTCCCTGTGCAGTCGTGAACTGATTGCCGATACCCTGGAGGTAATGGCCAGGGCTCATCCTTTCGATGGGTTGGTGGTCATTCCCAATTGCGACAAGGTGGTGCCCGGCATGTTGATGGCCATGCTGCGCCTGGACATCCCCGCCCTTGCCATAAGCGGAGGTCCCATGCTGAGCGGCCGGCGGCTGGGCAAACCTGTTGATCTCATCACAGTGTTTGAAGGGGTAGGTGGCGTGAGATCAGGTAAAATCAGTGAAGAAGAACTGGCCGAACTGGAGGATTGCGCCTGTCCAGGGTGCGGCTCCTGCGCCGGCATGTTCACGGCCAACTCCATGAACTGCCTCACGGAAGCCATTGGCCTGGCTCTGCCTGGCAACGGCACCATCCCGGCGGTGTCCGCGGCTCGCTACAGATTGGCCAAGCAGGCGGGCATGCAAATAATGCACCTGGTAGAAAAGGACATTACCCCCAGGCAGATCGCCACCACTGAGGCTTTCGAGAACGCTATTGCCGTTGATATGGCGCTGGGGTGCTCCACCAACACCGTGCTGCACGTGCCGGCGATAGCCCACGAAGCTGGGATTACCCTGGATCTCGATCTCTTCAACCAGGTGAGTGATCGGGTGCCTCATCTCTGCAGTTTGAGTCCTGCGGGTCCTCATCATTTGGAAGATCTCGACACTGCAGGCGGAGTACAGGGAGTAATGGCTACCCTGGCGGCAGAGAAGCTGATTCAAATGGAAGCGCTGACAGTGACCGGCAAAACCGTGGCAGAGAACCTGCAGGCAGCGAGGGTGCTGGATCAAGAAGTTATTCGTCCCATAGACAGGGCCTACCACAGGGAGGGGGGCATTGCCATCCTGTTCGGCAACCTTGCTCCCGAGGGAGCCGTGGTGAAACAGGTGGCAGTAGCTCCCGAGATGATGGTGAATACAGGGACAGCCAGGGTGTACGATTCAGAAGAGGAGGCGGTGGCGGCAATTCTCGGCGGCAGCATCAACAAGGGTGATGTGGTGGTCATCAGATACGAGGGTCCCAAAGGGGGACCGGGCATGCGTGAGATGTTGACGCCCACCTCGGCTATTGTTGGCATGGGCCTCGACAAAGATGTTGCCCTGCTCACGGATGGCCGCTTTAGCGGCGGCACCCAGGGAGCGGCCATCGGCCACATCTCTCCGGAGGCGGCCGAAGGTGGCTTGCTCGGCCTGGTGGAGGAGGGCGACCGCATTGAGATCAACATCCCGGCCAGACGCCTGGAGCTCAAGGTCTCAGAGGAAGAGATTGGCCGTCGCCGGCAGAACTGGCGACCTCCTGAACCGAGGATAAAGGAAGGCTATGCCTATCGCTACAGCAGGATGGTCACTTCAGGGGCGAGGGGGGCAGTGTTCAAAAACGATATCTAGCTGGGATATTTTCACATCTGTACGAAGCAGCAACCAAGGAAGAGCCTTGGCGGTATAGAACCTGGACAAGGGGTGCGCTTGTCCAGCGTCATGCCTGGCCAGGCAACAGAGAGTTTCCCTGAATCACTCCAGCAAGGGCTTTGCGTGGTGCAAGTGGTTGGAAGGCATTGTGATGCTGTGAGCAGTCCAGCAAAGGGAGGACTCATTGGGCTTCATTTTTGACTCCAGAAGCGCCCGCCATTATGACGATTGGTACCAGAAGAAGGCAGGCAGAGAAGTTCTGCAACTGGAGCTGGACCTGATCGAAAGATTGCTGGAGCCGCGCCAGGGAGAAAGGTTGGTCGACATTGGCTGCGGTACAGGAATGCACTTGGCCTGGTTCCAGAAAATGATGCTGCAGGTGAGCGGGCTGGACGCCAGCCCTTACATGTTGGACAGGGCGAAACAGCGGCTGCCTGCCACAGTGGATCTGCACCGCGGTCGGGCTGAGGATTTGCCCTTCGACGACAATGAATTTGATCTGGCAACAATGATCAACACCCTGGAATTTGTAGATAATCCGACCAGGGCACTTGCCGAGGCCATCCGGGTGACCAGGAGGAGACTGGTTCTGGGGGTGCTCAACAAGTATGCTCTGCTGGCTGTGCAGCGGCGTCTGAAGGGGCTCCTGGTGGACACCATTTACCGCCACGCCCGCTTTTTCAGCATCTGGGAATTGAAGGAGATGCTCAGGAGCATAGCAGGTCCAGTTCCCATCCAGTGGGGAACAGTGCTGTTTTTTCCTCTTCCACTGGTGCGGCTTGTCAAGGCAGTGGAGCGCCAGTCGATCTTTCAACATAATCCCTGGGGTGCTTTCATTGTAATGAGCGTAGATATCTGTTATCAGTTCATCACCTGCAGTGATCCGGTGGGCGCACCATTGCAGCAGGCAGGGGGGCAGCTGCCGCAGGGAACTCTGAAGGTAACCCTGGAGTCTCTTGAAGGCAACAAGAGGCAGCCTCCAGGCAGAATAGCTTCAGCTTGAAGTCACCTTTTTCTCGGTAGTACTGTTAACCATAATTAAGGATCATAATTCAGGTGATGGGCACGGCAGGTGGCTTGGAGCATGCGAGAAGCAATGTTATATGAACGGTTGGAGGAGCTGCGAGTGCGGTGCAATCTTTGCGCCCATCGCTGCCTGATCAAGAACAACAAGCGCGGCATCTGCGGGGTTCGACAAAACCAGGAGGGTACGCTGCAGTCCCTGGTGTATGGTCGCGCCATTGCCAGACACGTGGACCCCATCGAAAAAAAGCCGCTGTTTCACTTCCAGCCTGGGACCAGAAGCTATTCCATTGCTACAGTGGGCTGCAATTTTCGCTGTCGATTTTGTCAGAATGCCGACATCTCCCAGATGCCTCGAGACTTCAATCGCATCATCGGAGAAGATTTTCTTCCTGCAGATGTGGTGGCTGCGGCCCGCCGAAGCGGCTGCAGCTCGGTGTCATATACCTACACTGAACCGACGATTTTCTTTGAATACGCCTATGACACTGCCAGACTGGCGCAGGCAGCCGGCTTGAAGAATGTCTTTGTCAGCAACGGCTACATGACACCAGAGGCGCTGGAAGTGATCCAACCTTACCTGGATGCCGCCAATGTGGATTTGAAGGCGTTTTCCGAAAAGTTTTACCAGGAACAATGCGGCGGCAAACTGGCTCCTGTGCTGGAGTCTCTCAACAAGATCAAGGACATGGGTATCTGGTTGGAGGTCACCACTCTGGTAATTCCCCAGTTGAATGACAGTGAGAAGGAACTGAGAAATATTGCTCGCTTTATCAGGAGCCTCGGCCCTGAGACGCCGTGGCATGTGAGTCGTTTCCATCCGACCTACAACCTCACCGACAGGGCGAGCACGCCGGTTGCTGCCTTACAGCGAGCCCGGGAGATAGGTTTGCAGGAGGGCCTCCACTATGTCTACACCGGGAACATCCCCGGCGATGAGGGCGAAAACACTTTCTGTCATGCCTGTGGCCAGCTGCTGATCGATCGCTTTGGCTTCACTACAGCACGCTACAATATAAAGCACGGTCTATGCCCGTGGTGCGAGACCCAGGTAGCAGGGGTGGAGATGTAGCCGGCCGAGCAGGGTAGCGGTTCACAGGTACGAGCAAGGGGCACCGCAATGAAAAAGGAAGAATGGCAAAGGCGCACTCGTGGGCACCGGCACCGGCTGCAGAGCAAATTCCTCGATCATGGTCTGGCAAAACTGACTGATGAGGAAATCGTCGAGCTTCTCCTCACCCTGACAACGCCCCGGCGAGATTGCAAGCAGGCAGCCCGCGAAGCCCTCAGGCTCTTCGGCGGCCTTGTGGGGGTGTTGGAGGCGCCGCCGGCTGAACTGCAGAAGGTTCGTGGCATTGGACCACGAAATGTTGTCAGTCTCAAGTTGATCCATGAAGTTGCACGCAAGTTCCTAGGGGAGCGCTTGATCGGCGGCAATTTTCTCACCTCGTCCCAGGAGGTCTACGACTACCTGTTGCACTCCCTGAGAAATTTACAGCGAGAAATCTTCAAGGTCATCTTTCTCAGCAGTCGCAACGAGGTGCTGGGGGTGGAGACCCTTTTTGAAGGAAGCCTCACTTCGAGCGCTGTATACCCGCGAGAAATCATCAAGACGGCCCTCGAGCGCCATGCAGCTGCCATGGTGTTTGCCCACAATCATCCCTCTGGCGACCCGAGCCCCTCACCCCAGGACTTCAGCATCACCAAAGACCTGCTGGTGGCAGGGAGAATCATGGGGATCAGGGTTCTGGATCACCTTATCATCGGCCGCAACAGTTACTACAGCTTTGCCGATCATGGCCACATCCGTACCTGGGAGGCACAACTGGGAGACAGACCCACCGTGCTGCTCAAGTCCGAAAAAAATCCAGCCGAGGTAGGGCAGCGAGCGAAACGGCTTCTGCCAGACAGGGTAGAAAGTTGAGCCGGCCAATATTTTTGGCCAGATAATGCAGAGAGGCAGGCTGCCCATCGCTTGTGACGGCGGACCTCGGCCAGTTTGTTGCCCTGACGATTCGCCTCGTCCGGCAAGAGACTCCGCCTCGGCTAATTGGATGCCGGATGCCTGCTCCAGTTTGCTCCTCTCCAGGCATATTTTGGACTGGGTCGGCTAATCCAGAGGCGGGTCTCAGCTGCAAGAAGCGCCAGCAGTACACTATCGGTCGCTATCAAATTGGACAGCTCTGTTGGACACAGCTCCTTCTCTAGCCAGTGAGCGGCGATATGGCTGTCCTATTGTGCTCAAAAGTGGAACTTCTTTTCACAATTGTTGACTTACAGTGTCCAGTTCAGGGAGCCACTCCCCTGGCTGTGGTTGTCCAACCAGCTTGATTTACATCGAAAAACGTTTTTATTCTCGCTGGCACAAATTCTGCTAGTTGGACGCTCTGGCAGATCTCGCTTTCTGCCGAGGGTGTCCCACACCCTGGCCCCCATCCACTCTTTGCGCCGGGTCGATGGGGGCATTTTTTTGGCTCAGCCCAGACACTTCAGCAGCCGGAAACCTTATGACTCACCGCCCGGAGCGGCTGCCTGGAGACCTCGCTGGTCTTGTCCTCTCAGCAAACACACGCTAATGGCATAGATATTGCTTCTTATAGCTTGATACAGAGAGCAAAGAGATGGGGCCTCGCAAGGGCGATGCTCATCCTTCTGCCCAAGAATGCCAGCAAGTGGAGCGCTGCTCGATAAACATGTCTGCCCAGCAAGCACAAGAGACCCCACTGGCTGCAGCCGCAGTGGAAAGGCTGCCGGAAGGTGCCAGAGTGGAGGCCAGGTACCCGGTGTTAGTTCTAACCACTGAGGGAACAGTCCAGGGAGAGACCTGGCAGCTCACATCACACACTGCCTTTGTTCGCTGTCAACAGCCATTGAGAGTCTATGACATCACCAACCTGAGCATCACAGTCTCCGAAAGAGAATCAGTTCTGGCTGATGCCGAAGTAGTGTGGTCAAACAGGTATGGCCCGGACGATCACATCACACCTCGGGGTATGATAGTCCGCTTCACCAACATATCCGCACGAGACCGTCACCGGCTGCACAGGGTGCTGGTAAAGCACTATCAGAAAAAGCTAGAATCTCAGAGCGATGTAGCTCGTCATACCAGTGGTTGATTAACAGGGCTGCAGTGAGGCAAGAGGCAGCAGGCCGCCCCTGCAGGAGCTCTGGCGGCCAGCGACTACGGGGAGCCCTGGCGCAGAACCAGCCGCAGCCTTTATGGCGAAGAACTCTGGATCACACTTGTCCATCTTTGCAGCAAGTCTCGCCCGTCGATCTCTCCCAGGCCATTGTGTGCGAAGAAATCTCTCAGCTCCAATTGATTGCCCTGGGACCACCATTTTCTGAGAAGTTCCCCAGCTGCCTCTTTGAACATCCACTCCGGTCCCAGGGTATTGACCAGAACGCCCTCCAGGGTAGCCTCGGCCATCCAGGAGATCAAATAATCGAGGGAATAAAATTCCGGCGCCAGATCAAACAGTTGCGTCTCTGGTTTATAGGTGAAGCCGGTGTGCTCTTTGAGGATTCTGGCGTATGCCTCGCCGCTGGCCATGTCGCCGCTGCTGAACATTTCGTATTCTGCCAGGAATTTGCCGGCATACCTTCTGAACACAGCCAGATCCTTTAGCGTCTTGTGGTAGCTCAGAGTTTCAATGTGCTCCTCGGGCAGCTCGAAGTAGCGCCGCAAGAAATAGGGCGACAGAGACATGTTTTGCAGCAGAAAGGCATAGGTTTCGGAGAGGGTGTTGGAGGGATAAAAGTCCTTCTCAGGCGCAGAAAGATCCGCCGAGGTGTACACTGTGCTCAAAGCATGACCCATCTCATGGAACAAGGTCTCCACATCTATCCAACCGCCCTGTGGATTCATGACCAGGTAGACATTGTCCGGGATACGCAGGGCAAAGCTCATGGCCTGGGCTCCCTTGCGTGGCGAGAAATCGATATCGAGATGCAGGGCAGGGGTATGCAGCACATCTATGTGCCAGTGGTCAAAGAAAGCCAACAGCTCCGGCAGGGTGGGACTTTGCGGAAAAAAGATGTCGAATTCCGCCAATCCCAGGAGATATATGGCATCGAAGCGATTTAGTTCATGAAGAGGCAGGCCAAGAGTTCGCTCAACCCATTGTTCCATTGCCCTGAAATAGAGTGAACTGGTGGCCTCCAGCAGGGTGCGCACCTCAGTGACGTAGTGCTCGTAGTCCAGTAACTTCTTGTCTTTGCAGTAGGAGGTGTAATTCTGGTAGCCGAATTCCTCGGCCAGCAGCTGCAGGAAGAACTGCCAGTATTCGAGGGCGAAGGGCTTGAGGAATTTGCACAGGCTGCTCGACTCCTTTTCCAGGATGCGGCGGCTGGCTGTATCACTCCGTTTCTGACACCAGTAAAGGATATCCTTGAAATAGATTTTCTCACCATTGATGTGGGCGGCGGCGCCCTTCATCCAGGTGAATAGCTCATTCTCGTATGGGGCAACTTGATACTGCAGAGAATGGCCCACAAGGGTATGAAAGATCCTGCGGCCCATTGCTGAATTGCCCAGAGCTTTTCGGGCACGCAGCACTGCTTCAGGGCTCAGGAGGTGTTCGTAGCCCTCATAGATATTCTGCTGGGAGGCAGTTGGCCTCTCACCTTGCCAGATGCGCAGAGCCCTGGCCGTAAGGCGCTCGTTCAGACTCTGCAGGGCCTTTTCTATTCCTTGTGGCATCCACCTCAGCTTTCGAAGGGATTGTGGAGCATTATGGTCTGGTGGCGCTCTGCACCTACAGAAATCAGGCAGAGTGGAATCTGGCTCATCTCTTCGATGGCCTCCAGATATCGCCTGGTGTTGACGGGCAGATCCTCCAGGGTGCGCGCCGAACAAATGTCTTGCTGCCAACCGGCAAAGGTCCGGTACTGCGGTTTGCACTGTTCCAGGACAGTGCGGTCGGCAGGGAAGTGTTCCACTGTTTGGCCGTTTATCTGGTAAGATGTGGCGATGCGCACCTCAGGGAGTCCGCTCAGGACATCCAGTTTGGTGACTGCCAGGCAATTGAGGCTGTTGAGGCGAGAGGCATTCTGCAGCACCAGCATATCCAGCCAGCCGCAACGGCGCGGCCTGCCGGTGGTGGAACCGAATTCTGCACCGGTCTTCTGCAGGTGGACGCCGGCTGCATCAAGACATTCAGTGGGAAAGGGACCGCCCCCAACGCGAGTAGTGTAGGCTTTGCTGATGCCAATGACTCTGTCAATACAGGTGGGGCCGACGCCTGCGCCACAGGAGGCATTGCCTGCCACCACATTGGATGAGGTCACATAGGGATAGGTGCCGTGGTCTATGTCCAGGTTTGTTCCCTGGGCGCCTTCGAAGAGGATATTTTTGCCCTGGCGCCTGATCTCCTCGAGCAGCAGCGACACATTGCGGATGTAAGGCTTCAACTGGTCGCCATAAGCAAGGTATTGCTCGGCGATGGCCTGGCTGTCCAGGGGTTTGCCTTCAAGAAAATGTTGCAGATAAAAATTCTTTTCTGCCAGGTTTTCTTCGAGCTTGGCGGCAAAGACCTGCGGATTGATGAGATCATAGAGGCGAATTCCCACCCGGCTCGCCTTATCCTCATAGCAGGGGCCAATGCCGCGGCCGGTGGTGCCGATCTTGGCGGTTCCCTTTTTCCGTTCCCGAGCAACGTCCAGTTCCCGGTGATAGGGCAT
Source organism: Deltaproteobacteria bacterium (assembly GCA_019309045.1). NCBI lineage: Bacteria > Pseudomonadati > Myxococcota > Myxococcia > Deltaproteobacteria bacterium. The sequence goes on from JAFDGZ010000022.1 coordinate 49,700, forward strand.
GATGACATGCGCCTGGCCGCTCACGGCCAGGTTGTCCGGGCCGACCTCTATCTGATTTTCTCTAAGTTTGGCTATTTCCTCGAGCAGGACACCCGGATCCACCACGACCCCGTTGCCAATGCAGCACACTTTGCCTGGATGGAGGATGCCCGAAGGAATGAGGTGCAGAATAAACTTGCGCGCTCCCACCATCAAAGTATGGCCGGCGTTGTTGCCTCCCTGAAAGCGGACGATGCAGTCAGCAAAGGGTGTGAGAAGATCCACTACCTTGCCTTTGCCTTCGTCTCCCCACTGTGTTCCCACCACCACTATGTTGGCCATAAAAGGATTCCCTGCTGGAAGAGTTCTGCTGTTGCGCTGTTCGTTTTTTTCACAGCTGTTCTGGCAAACCCGCAAGAGGATAAAGTATTGCTGGCCAAAAGTCAAATGAGTACAGGAACAAAGCTTCCTGCACTCATTGTGGGGCAAGGTAGTTGCAGCAGGAAACGGCTTGGAGTACAGTGGTCCTCTGCTCGGCGGCGCTTTCCCTGGCAGACTGATCCGCCTGCCTGTTTTCCCCAACAGGGACGGGCCAGCGGTTTTCTGGAACGCCTGTTTCTGGAACCACTCATGCAGCCGGTGCCATGGCGCGCAGTCTACGCACTCTCTCCTCAATGGGCGGATGAGTGCTGAAAAGTTTGGCAATGCCGCCGCCGGCGAGTGGACTCACGGTAAACATGTGAGCTGTAGCCGGAGTTGCCTGCTGCATGGGCAGCTGCTTGGCGCCATAGGCCAACTTTTCCAGAGCGCTGGCAAGACTCTCAGGGTCCCCGGTAAAACGGGCGGCTGTAGAATCTGCCAGATATTCTCTGGAGCGGGAGATGGCCATCTGAATCAACATGGCGGCCAGGGGGGCCACGATGGACATGATGATGAGCACCAGTATGTTGCCGCCGCCATCCTCATCATCACTGCCGCCCAGCCCGAAAAAGGCGGCGAAGCGGGCCATGCTGGCCAGCATCATCACCACTCCCGCCAGGGTGGCGGCAATAGAGCCGATGAGGATGTCCCGGTTTTTTACGTGCCCCATTTCATGAGCGAGCACACCCCGGAGTTCCTTGGGATCCAGCATCTTGACAATGCCCTGGGTAACCGCCACCACCGCATGTTCAGGGTTGCGGCCGGTGGCAAAGGCATTGGGTGTTTCTGTAGGGATGAGGTAAATTTTCGGCTTGGGTACTCCAGCGCGCGCAGCCAGGTCAGCCACCATTCGGTGAATTTCAGGAGCCTCGGCCTCGCTCAATTCCTGGGCGCGATACATGGCGAGCACAATCTTGTCTGAAAACCAGTAACTGCTGAAATTCATGATCATGGCAAAGACAAAGGCGATGATCATACCCTGATTGCCGCCGAACACTCTGCCAATCAGCACGATGAGAACGGTGAGGGCTGCCAGCAAAACTGTGGTTTTCAGCTGGTTGGCCATCATGGTCGTCTACCTCCAGTTATATTATCCAATTCTTGGAGCCTGCTGTCGTCCTTTCAAGAACCAGAAGCAGACCGCTCAGCTGTCATCTCTCACCTTGATCTGTTTTGCTTCGCCAGCTGGCTTTCTGGGGACCGTCACCTCCAGCAAACCATCCTTGAATCTGGCGCTTATTTCTTCGCTGCAGACCTGGGCCGGGAGCGGAAATGTTCGTTCAAAAGGGCCGTAGCTGCGTTCTCCGGCCAGACGCTCTCCCTGCCCATCCTCACAGCTGACTTTTCGCTCTCCCCTCAAGGTGAGCGCCTCGTTTTCCAGGGTAACACTGAAGTCGTCAATGGTGAGACCGGGCAGTTCCACCTGGAACACCAGCTTGTCTGGATAGGCCAGAATATCTGTTTGAGGAAGCCAACCGCCGGGGTCCGCTTCAATATTGCTGCCGGCCTCGTCTTCCTGACGATTGTGTAACACCCGGTTCATTTTCTCCTGCATGGAGAAGAAGTCTTTGAGAACTGTTGCCTCTTTCACGTGTGCCTCACTCATTTTTATTGGTCAGACCATGGAAATATCAGAAACAACAAAAAATTAATTCGGCGCGCTGCAGTTGTCAAGGTGGCTGGCAGTTTATCTCTGCCTGTTCCTCACCGGGAAATTGCTGTTGCAGCTTTGCCGGCCACGGCCAGTCGGTGGTGCTGCTGTGCAGGGCAGATCTGTACCCTCAGCAGGTCCGCAGCAGGGCGGCGCTGACTCTACCATACTGCCGCGGCGATTTCCTGCAACGGCCGGGCAGCAGCAAAGGGGAAATTCCTTGGAAATCCCTGGTTGACTCTGTTTCCTCTAATCTGCTACTTTTTGCCCGAACTTCTTTTGGACGGCCATGGCCGCCGGCCATAGAATTCTACTGCCTGTGAAGGACACCTGGATGGCTGCAAGACTCGAAATAGCGCTGCGACCCGAACTCTTCGACGCCGAGGGTGAGGCTATAAAACGCAAGGCGCGGGACTACTTCAACCTGCACCTGGACCGGGTGAGAACTATTCAAATTCTCACCATAGATGCAGAGCTGTCCCGGGATCAATTGGAGGCCGCCCGACAACAGGTATTTACCAATCCTGTGACGCAGATATCCTCTTTTCAGCCGCTGGCTGCTCATTTTGACTGGGCCGTCTGGGTGGGCTACCGGCCAGGTGTTCGCGACACAGCCGGCAGTACAGCAGTGGAGGCCATGGAAGACCTCCTCAAGATCCGCTTCCGAAGCTGGGAGGCAGTCTATACTTCCAAGCTCTATCTCATAGAATGCCAGAGGCTGGCGGGCACGGCTCGAGGGAAAAAGGCAGCGGCAAGGATTGCCCGGGAGCTGCTCGCCAATGAGCTGATTCAGCAGTGGCGCCTCTATTCGATTGCAGAATGGCATCCAGAGCAGGGCATCGGCATTATCATCCCAAAAGTACGCTCGACTCACGAACCCGCAGTGAGCACCTTCAGCATCCGCAGCGATGAAGAACTGGAGCGTTTGAGCCGAGAGCGCAACCTGGCCCTGCAGCCGATGGATATTCCCGTCATTCGCGCCTATTTTCTCAGCTCGGAAGTACTGGCGGCCAGGAAAAGTGTGGGGCTGGGCGATCCCACTGACGTGGAACTGGAATACATCTCCCAGGCTCGCAGTGATCACTGCAACCACAACACCTTCCGGGGAAAGTTCCTCTACCGGGACCTCAGCACCGGCGCTGTGCAGATCGTGGACAACCTGTTTAAGACCTGCATAGAAGCGCCAACTCTTGCCTTGCAAGAGGAAAGAGACTGGGTGGTCTCGGTGTTGTGGGACAATGCCGGAGTGGCCCGCTTTGATGAGGAGACCTATTACGTCATCACTGGCGAGACCCACAACAGCCCTTCCAACATGGAGGCTTACGGAGGCGCTCTCACCGGCATCGTTGGCGTCTACCGGGATCCTCTGGGCACTGGCAAAGGATCGCGACTCATAGCAGGCACCTACGGATACTGCGTGGGCCATCGCAGCTACCGCGGTCCGCTGAAGCCACACCTCCATCCCCGCCGGCTTCTGGATGGAGTTATAGAGGGTGTCCGCGATGGCGGCAACAAGAGCGGCATCCCAACTCCTTTTGGCCAGGTCTTTTTTGATGACGGCTACATGGGCAAGTGTCTGGTGTTCGTAACAGCCCTGGGTTTGATGCCGGCTCGAGTAGCCGGCACAGAGGCTCACCAGAAGACCACCAGCAAAGGCGACCTGATCATCATGTGCGGCGGCCGGGTTGGCAAGGACGGCATTCACGGTGTTACCGCCTCCAGTGAGATTTACAGTGAACACACTCCTGCGGGCCACGTACAGATCGGCGACCCCTATACCCAGAAGAAAATGCATGATTTTCTTCTCGAGGCCCGTGATGAGGGACTGATCAGCTTCATCACGGACAACGGCGGCGGCGGGCTCTCTTCTTCCATTGGCGAGTCTGCCCGCTTTTCCCGCGGAGCTCGGGTGGAGCTGGACAAGGTGCCCCTTAAGTACGAGGGCCTGGACCTGTGGGAAATATGGGTCTCTGAAAGTCAGGAGCGCATGACTGTGGCTGTCAAACCAGAGCATCTCTCCAGATTCATGCAGCTTTCCAGGAAGCATGCGGTGGAGAGCACGGTTATCGGCCAGTATACAGACAATGGCATCCTGCACCTTACCTACCAGGGCCAGACCTGCGGTTATGTGCACCTTGATTTTCTGGAAGCCGCCTTCCCTCAATGGCAGTTCGAGGCAGAGTGGCTGCCGCCGGCATACAGGGGCCTGCGAGAGCCGGTCCTTGCTGAGCCTGGAGATCATGGCAGGCTGCTAAAGGCCATGCTGGCTCGGCCGAATATCTGTTCGAAAGAATGGATTGCCCGGCAGTATGATCACGAGGTCCAGGGAACAAGCGTGATCAAGCCCCTGGTAGGAGTGGAGCGCGACATTCCCAGCGACAGCGTGGTCATTCGACCACGGCTCGAATCCTGGCGGGGCCTCATTGTGACCCAGGCCCTCAATCCCAACTATTCACGCATAGACGCCTATCACATGACAGCGTGCACCATTGATGAAACTGTGCGGCGCCTGTTGGCCGTAGGAGGCACCCTGGATCACCTGGCAGGGGTGGACAACTTCTGCTGGCCCAGTATCCAGTATCATCCTGAGCAGAATCCGGACGGCAAACACAAGGCTGCCCAGCTGGTGCGGGCCAACTGGGCCTTGAGAGACTACTGCCTGGAATTTGGCATGCCGCTGCTGTCCGGCAAGGACAGCATGTATGTGGACGGCAATCTGCAGGGGGAATTTGGCGAACGCCACAAGGTATCAGCTCTGGAGACGCTGCAGTTTACCGGCACCAGCATTGTGGCTGATGTGCGCCGTTGTGTGACCATGGACCTCAAGGCAGCTGGAGATCTGCTCTATGTTCTGGGTTTGACGCGCAACGAACTGGGGGGCTCAGAGTATTATCAACTGTTGGGCTATACCGGCCTCAACGTGCCCAAAGTGGATGGCAAGGAAGTCTTGCCTCTCTACCGGGCTCTGGAGGAGGCAATCCAGGCTCAATTGCTGGCTTCGGTTCATGGCATCTATCGAGGCGGACTCGGCGTGCACCTGGCGCTGGTGGCAGTGGGGGGAAATCTGGGCCTCGACGTGGATCTGGCCCGGGTGCCTCTGGCAGGGGTCAGCCGCAGTGACACCGTGCTCTATTCGGAGTCGGCCGGTCGTTTTGTGGTCTCTGTGGCGCCGGCAGACCGGGCTGAATTCGAGGCGCGCTTCCAGGGGCTTCCCTTTGCCTGTGTGGGTCAGGTGCAGCAGAGAAAAAGTCTCAAGATACGCGGTCTGCAGGGGGAACTCCTTTGCCACCTCCCCCTGAGGGACCTGCGCAGAGCCTGGAAGAAGCCTTTTGGTCATCTGGTCTGACAGGCAGCTGGTTGTGGAGGTTTGCCAGCTCGGCACGGCAGTTGCTCAACTGCCCAGGCAGGGACAGAGGTCTATCTCATGCCAATTGTAAATGGTGAAACGACTACTCCCTCGCGGCGGACAGGCGGTTCGCCGCGGGCACTGGTGCTCACCGGCTATGGTCTGAACTGCGATTGGGAGACCGCTTATGCCCTGCAGCTCGCCGGGGCGGAGGCCCATCGGGTGCACATCAACAGCCTGATTCTCGGCGACCAGATAGGTGAGAAAGCTTCTTTGCAGGACTACCACATTCTCGCCTTTACCGGGGGGTTTTCCTGGGGGGATGATCACGGTGCCGGCGTGATTCTGGCCACCAGGCTGCTCTACAATATGGGTCAGGAGATCTTGCAGTTCATTGAGGCCGGCAAACTGATAATTGGCATCTGCAACGGCTTTCAGGCCCTGGTAAATCTGGGCTTGCTGCCAGGCTTTGCCGGCGACTACCGGACCAGGAGAGTCGCCCTCATAGGCAACGATTGCGGCAATTTCAGAGATCAATGGGTGAATCTTGCGGTAAACAAAGAGTCTCCCTGTGTGTTTACCCGCGGCCTCGACAGGCTGGAGCTCCCTGTTCGCCATGGGGAAGGCAAGTTTTTTGCGGCAGAGCAGGTGATTCAGCAATTGATCGACCACAACCAGGTGGTGCTCAGATATGCCCAGGCAGACGGCTCCCCGGCTGCCGGCCGCTACCCGGCAAACCCCAACGGCTCTCTTGAAGATATTGCCGGCATCTGTGATCCAACGGGCAGGGTGTTTGGCCTGATGCCTCATCCAGAGGCCTTCAACAATTGGACGAACCATCCTGACTGGAGCCGACAGAAAGAGCACTATCGCCGACGCCGGCTGCCTTACCCCGAGGTGGGTTTGGGTGTGGAGATTTTCCGCAATGCTGTTGCCTATTTCACAGAGGCTGCCTGACAGGCTCTGTTGCTATTGTTGCAGGCTGCCGCCACTTTGCTGAACAGGGGAAAGGAAATAATGGAGCGCAGGACGAGAGCTGAAATCAACCTGGACAATCTCGCCTACAACATTGCGGCAATCAGACGGAAAGTCCAGCCGGCAGCAGTGATTCCGGTGTTGAAGGCCGACGCTTACGGCCACGGCATGATCCCGGTGGCCAGGCGGCTGGTGCAGGAGGGCTTCAACATGTTTGCGGTGGCCCAGTTTCAGGAGGCACTGGAGCTGCGCCAGAGCGGCTTTCAGCAGCCGGTGCTGATCTTTGGCCGCCTGTTTCCCCCGGAGATTGGCGAGGCAGTGAAGGCTGGCCTGCGTATTTCAGTATTCGGCCTCGAAGATATTCAATGGATCGAAAAGGCGGGCCTGGAGCAGCCCGCCCATGTTCATGTGAAAGTTGAGACAGGAATGGGAAGGGTCGGGCTGTTGCTGGAGCAGCAGCCTGACATTTTCGACCGTCTCCTTGGCTCGCCAAAGTGCATCTGGGAGGGACTCTACAGTCATTTCTCTACCGCGGACGAGGCGGACAAATCCTACGCCAAGCTCCAACTCCAGCGTTTTCAGTCGATTGTTTCCCGATTGCGAGAACTGGCAGCCAGGCCGCTCATGGTACACATGGCCAACAGTGGCGCCATTCTTGATTTGCCGGAGAGTTACTTTGACGCTGTGCGGCCGGGCATTCTCATGTACGGCTACTATCCCTCGGCCGAAACTTCACAATCGATCGTACCCCGACAGGTAATGACTCTGAAAACATATGTTGCCCATCTGCGCCAGATGCCCTCTGATCATCCCATCAGCTATGGCAGACGCTGGATTACCAAGAAAGCGACAAAAATAGCAGTTCTGCCAATTGGCTATGCTGACGGCCTTGATCGGCGCCTTACCAACACCGGCGAAGTGCTCATCCAGGGAAAACGCTATCCCATAGTGGGGACAGTCACCATGGACCAGATCATGGTGGACGTGGGAGACGATCCAATAAGGCCCGGAGATGAGGTGGTGATCTGGGGGGAGTCGGCCCAGGGAACAATCCAGGTGCTCGACGTAGCCCGCAAGATCGGCACCATCGCTTACGAGCTGACCTGCGCCGTGTCCAGGCGCGTCCCTCGCGTCTATGTGACCAATTCCTGAGGCTTCCCTTGCAGCGAGATCACCGCAGGGGCTCTCTGAGAATGATATCTGTTCCTGCTATTGCCAGCAGCAGGCCGCGGGCATTGCCGGGTGAGGCAATCCTCAACCACTGTTCGTTGCTCAACCCCTTCCCCACGGTGGTGAGCAGCAGGCCGTCTTCCAGATGGGCGCTCTCCCGGAGCACCATGAATTGCCGGTGGTTGGTGAAGGCAAAAAGGCACCAGCCATTGGTGAGCAGGTAATTATATTTGCCTGGATATTCATGGATCATAGCGCCGGTTGCCTCGTACAGCCGTTCAAACAGGGGTGAGATGCCAGCAGCGGTTGAAGCCGCTGCCAGCAAATGGTCCCGCAGGTACTCGAATGCCCTGGCAGAGTCGCTGACCGCCTCCTCTATGATGCTGCCGGAGCTCCGGTAAGATTCTATGCTGACAGCCCTGCCGTTGTGGGCGAATATCCAGTCGCAGTGGGCGAAGTTGAGGACAAAGGGATGGGCATGGCATTCGTCTATGGGACCGCTGCTGCGCATGCGCAGGTGGCAGATGATGATCCTGCTGGATACCACCCGGGCAATTCTCTGGAAGCTGTCGTGCAACTGGCCGGGCAGATAGGCTCTGTCGGCAGATTTTTCCACAAAAGCGCGGTGATTCTTGTAATAGCCGATGCCCCAGCCGTCCACATTGTTGCTTGCCCGCACCGCGAAGAGGGGCAATGATTTGGGTGCCGAAAAATTCTTGCCAGCAGATAGGGTAAAAAGATCACACATGGGCAAAAAGCGTTCCTGACGGATTGTCAGCCTCGGCCACAAGCGGAGGCAAGGCGACCCAGAATGGGGCAATTATTGGCCTGCGCCCACTCCTTACCTGGAGCAGCTTCACTCTGGCCCATAGTCTTGCGGGATGCCGCCTGCTCACCGCCGCTACCAGGATAGACAGCCCCCACCTTTGTTAGAGATCTCCCATATAGAGCACCTCGGGACCGGCTATTACCAGAAGTCGACCGATGGAGCTCTCCGGGGCTCGGATAGGCAGCCACTCTTTTTCGCTCAAGCCCTTGTCGAGCGAAGTGAGCAGCAGAACCTCACCCGGGGTTTCGGATTCCTTGAGCAACAGGAGCTGCCCGTGATTGCAATAGGCGAACAGCACCGATTCATTGGCAAGGAAAAAGTTATAATAACCAGGATAAGCAGCCACCAGCTTGGCAATGCTCCTTTGCACAACATCATAGAGGGACAGATAAGGGTTCATTTCTAGATGGCTCATCATTTTGTCTCGCAGGAATTCGAACACCCTGGCAGGGTACACTTCAGTATCCAGCCGCGGCTCTCTCTCTGTGCAGTATTGCTCTATGTGTTCCACTATACCCACATGGACGAACAGCCAGCTGTGATTGAGAAAGGGGAGGCAGAAGGGATGATTCAGGGCCACATGGCGGCCGCCACCCCTGTGGCAGCGCAAATGGGAGACAATAATGCGGCTGTCGATTATGCGCGCCAATCTCTGAAAGCTTTCGTGCACCTGTTCTCCGTCGAAGGCCTGATCAGCAGATTTTTCCACCAGGGCCCTGTCGTCCCGGTAAAAGCCAATTCCCCAGCCATAAAGATTTTTTCTGCCTTTGGCGGCAAAAATCGGCAGGTACTGGCCGGGAGTGTAGTTGTGGCCTGCTGATATGGCTAGAATGTCACACATTTTTCTCACAAATGAACTGGGCTGCCAGAGCCATGATGCTTGTTCGAGGCCTCTGGTCCGGACGCTTGGCCTCGAGTTGTCAGCTGCAGGCAGGAGGAGGAAAATGATCTGCAGATTCAGCTGCCAGCGATGAGATCTGTCAGGCCGTGCCTCCGGTAGAGCCGGTAGATGGTGCGCAGCCATTTGTTGGCGCCAGCATAGTAAGGAATTTCAGGGGTGAAGCCGCTGCTCAACTCAACAAGGAACTGGGTAAAAATGATCCACTGCATGGCTTCGTCGATGTCAGCGAGCACTGCGGAGTGGTAGCGAAATTCAATTGTTGACCGGTACCAGTAAGAATGGAGGTTCAGACCGTGATAACGAGTCTTGTCGTAGCGGTGGGGCGCCTCCGGTTCATAACGGTTTTCGGGGGAGTACCACAGCTGCTTGATCCGGCAGTTGCCATTCTGGCATGAATTGTCACAGGATGCAAGGAATCTATCAATGTCGATTTCCATAGGGCGGCAGGTGGCAGAGTTCTGGCGCTCTCCAGGAATGAGAGTGTAAAGTTGCTCCTCGAGAGGGTAGACGAGACTCACCAGTTTTCTTATCTGGTCGCAGCCATAGCTGTCTTTGTCGACCCCGTGATGCACATGAAAGCCGCAGCTGTCGTTCACTTTTACCCTGTCAATGGCAGCGAGAAATTGCAGGGAGTGATAAACCTGGATGAGTCCGTCGAGACCTCTCAACACCGGGCTGACAAGTTCAGCGCCTCCTCGACCCACAATGGAAGAGTCCTCTTCGAAATGCCATGACTGTCGATCGCTGCCCAGGCAGATCGTTAGATCCTTGCATAGCTGGTGCAGACGGCGGCCATCTTTGGCGCGAGACCATATGTTGTACGGTTTGATCATGCCGCCGTCAAGAGGAGTGACCACATAATTCAGACCATAGGTTTCAATCTCCACCCCAAAAGGACGCTCGGTGAAAAACTGCAGCATGGGGTACTTTTCTTTGAGGTGCAGGTCGAGCTGTTGAGAACAGGCCATCCGTATGTTCCTTGCTTGAACTGGACGAATTCAGCGCCGGCAGAATTTCAGGCAGCGAACTGCTTCCGAAGTAGGCCGCAATGGAGATCCGCGCGTCTTTCTTGCTGGGCAGCAACCACCATGAGAAGTCGACCTTAATGGCTCTCGATTATTCTTGCATCTACTACCATATAACCCTCCTGGTAGGCCAGGACAGGGTTGAGATCTATTTCGAGTATATGCGGATTTTTTTCAGCAATGGCCGCCACAGTGAGCAGGCAGTCTGCCAGAGCGTTGCTGTCTACAGGCGGCTGGCCACGGTAGCCGAACAGCACTCGAGATCCTTGCAGTTCCTTGATCATATTGAGCGCCTCCTGACGGCTCAGGGGCAGCAGCCTCAAGCTGACGTCCCGAAAGATCTCCACCAGGATGCCTCCGAGGCCGAAGAGTATGACCGGGCCGAACTGGGGGTCGCGCCTCATGCCAATGATGACTTCCACGCCCGCCGGGGCCATTTTGCTCACCATGACCCCCTCCAATCGAGCATGGGGATGGGCGGCGGCAGCGGCAGCCATGATCTCGCTGAAACCCTTTTCCACTGCCTCTGCCGAATTGACATTCAGGTGCACGCCTCCCACGTCGCTCTTGTGAACAATGTCCGCAGAGCAGATCTTGAGTGCCACAGGAAAGCCCTGCTGCCGGGCGCTTTCTACTGCTGCTGCAGGGCTGTCCGCCAGGCGGAAAGGCGTGACGGTCAAGCCGGCCTCGGCAATCCGAGACATGGCCAGGTGGGGCGGCAGCTGGCGGCCGCTTACCGGCGAAGTAAGGGTGGGCGAAGAGGGCGCTGCAAGCTTGTTGGCTGCCAGCACCCTGGCCAGGGCCTTCACTCCCCGCTCCGGAGTTGGAAAAACCGGAATGCCGGCAAGGTGCATCTTTTCACGCTCGGCGCGCTCCACCTCAGCGCCGCCCAGGAAGATGACCAGCTCATTGGCGCCGGCTGAGACCACCTCGCTGGCGCCCACCACCGGGTCTCCGAAGATTACCCCCACCGTATCATAGCTGTGGCGAGTCGCCTGGATCACCTCAGCGAACATGGCGGCAGTAGCGTCGCCAGTGAGATCAATGGGGTTGGTCTTGATGGCATGCGGCGGCACAAGAGGGGTGATTTTTTCAGCCAGTTCCCGGGGCAGCTCTGCAGCGTCCAGGCCTTCCTGCTCTGCCTGGTCCATAGCGAGTATTGCCGCCCCTCCGGAGGTGGTGACGAAAAGAATTCGATTGCCTTTTGGTGGAGTCAAGTAGGCGAAACCCTTGGCAAAATCATAAAATTCCTCGATGGTGTGGGCCCGGCAGACATTGTATCGTTTGAACAGGGCGTCGTAAATGGCGTCGGCTCCGGCAAGAGCCTTGGTGTGAGATTCTGCCGCCACTTTTCCCCTAGGAGTTCTGCCCGACTTGAGTACCACCAGTGGCTTGCGCAACTGTTCCAAGGCGCTGTTGAATTGTGCTGGCCGTTTGACGCCCTCGATATAGGCAGCTATGACCTCGGTGTGTGGATCCTGGTTGAAATAAGAGATCAGGTCGGCCTCGTCTACATCAGCCCGATTGCCCATGCTGACGAAGCAGGAAACGCCGAGCTTTTCCTCCGAGAACCAGTCCATCATGGCTGCGCCAACCGTGCCGCTTTGAGAGATGACGGCAACCTTTCCCCTGTAAGTGAGCAATGGCCATGAGGCGCACAGGGGATGGTGGGGATTGTTCACCCCCTGGCAGTTGGGGCCAATAAGCCTGATGCCGGTCTGCCCACATATGGCGACCAGTTCCTCCTGCAGCCTTTCACCTTCGGCGCCGGCCTCGCTGAAGCCGCCAGTGATGATTATGGCGCCCTTGACCCCTGCCTCGCCGCACTCCTGCAAGGTCTGCGGCACAAATCTGGCAGGGATAATGATCACCGCCAGATCGGGAGGCTCCGGGATCTCCTTGATGCCAGCCCAGCAGGGCAGGTCGAGAATTCTGTCCGCCTTGGGGTTCACGGGATAGATGGCGCCGGTAAAACCGCTGTCCACAATGTTCTTGAGGATCTCGTGTCCAAGTTTATCTGGGCTGGTGGAAGCTCCTATTACCGCCACGCTTTGAGGTCTGAGGGTGGCTTGCAGCCGGCCGAATGCATCAGTGGCCGTCATGGTCAACCTCCTTTTGCTGAGATGCTTAGAGTTGCGGTTCCAGTGTGCCGGCAAAGGCTTGCACCTGCTGGCAGGGCTGCTTCGGCAACTGGCCAGACATCTCCTCGAGCTCTGGGTACTGCCCGGTGATGGAATGCTGGCGCTGTCATACCAGTGAGGGCAACAATAGTTTTCAGCTGGTGATCTTGTTTGCCTTTTCAGCGACCTTGGCGTTGAATTTATCCGTCTGGATGATGAAGCGTTGGTGCACTGCCTCGCCGATCTTTTCGACCTCGTCAAAACCCACAACCTCGAAGGTGAGCTTTCTGCCGTCAATCTCAGTGAGTTTGGCCTCGAAGCGCACCTTCATACCAAGGGGTGTGGCTGCCAGGTGGCTGAACTTCATGCCGATGCCCACCGTTTGCTGTCCTGATTCCAGATGGGCCAGGACCATATCGGCGCACACCTCCTCGATGTGTCCCACCATTGCTCGGGTGGCATAGACATTGGGTACATGCGGGTAGACTCTCTGGGCAGACATCTCTGAGGTAGTCTGACGTTCCAGGGTGTGTGTCATGCCAACTTCCAACGATTGTGCCATGGCTGTCTCCTCTTGCACCATAGTTTCTGCGACAGAAAACCCACAAAACTGTCTGGAACCGGCGTGGTGTCAGTCCACCGATTCTCAGGTGTCCGCTTGATTTGCCTGCTGCTCAGCACTTCGATTCGCATATGCAGCGAGGTATTTTGTTGATAAACCTCGAAGCCTTTGCTCACCTAGCAGCAAGTCCCGAGTAAATAAGTCCATCATTGAACTTATGAATCGAAGGACCCGGACAACCCATAGAACCTGCAGGTATTGGCCGCAGTTGACTCTGCAACTTTCTCTGGCGGCCATTGTAACAGTTTTGCCAGCAGGGACACAACCTTTTCCAGAAACACTGGCTCGTTTCTCGGCTGATCAGGGAAGGGAGACAGGGCTGGTGAATCGGTTTCCACCAGGAGGAGTTCTGGGTCCAGGGTGGCCACGGCTCGCTGCAGCTCCAAATTGCTGAAGAGAAGAGCGGAAAATGACAGGTAGAAGCCGCGGCTGGCAGCTTTGCGCGCCACAGCGCTGCTGCCATTGAAAGAATGAAACAGAACCCGGGTGCGGGCGCAGCTGAGCATCTCCAGGGTCTGCTCTTCAGCCAGACGGGCGTGTACTACCAGGGGAAGATTCCATTGTTCAGCGTGCTCCAGGGCCTGCTCCAGCAGGAGAAACTGCCGCTGTCGGCGGCGCTGATCCCTTACATGGTGGAAATCCGGGCCCGCCTCTCCCACTGCCACCAGTTCATGTCTGACTGAGGCAATGGCCTGCCAGAGCTTCTGCATCCGGCGGTCATCCAGGTATGCTGCCACTCTGGGATGGTAGCCTGCACTGAGGTGGACAAAACCAGGGTAGTCTCTCTTTATCTCCAGACTCTTGTGCAGACTCTGCTCGTCCACTGCAGAGATGACCAGGCCGGCAAGGCGGTGGCAGGCCCGCTGCATGACCTCATGCCGATCATGACAGTACTTTTCTGAATAGATGTGGCAGTGGGCATCGATCATGGCGGTGCTGGTCGAACCGAGCTGTTGCTGAAGCGGCTGTTTCAATAACATGGCGTCGTGTCAGAGGCTTGCCCTATCAGCCATCCTCTCTGGCAGCTAGCGAACCAGTGCGGCAGACTCGGACACCACTCCGAACAGGCTCTCTTGCAAATGAGGATGGTCGAGAAGCTGATCACCAGTGCCCGAAAGGGTGATTCTGCCTTCTTCCAGGAGATAGGCCCGGGTGGCAACCTTGAGAATTCTTCGCACGTGCTGCCCGGCGAGGAACAGAGTAATGCCGTGCCGGCGGATCACTTTCAGGGTGTGGCACAGTCTGTTCACATCCCTGGGCGCCAGTCCGAGAAAAGGATCGTCGAGCATGAGCAGTCGCGCCCCGCTCATGAGGCCGCGCGCTAGAGTGAGCATGCGCTTCTGGCCGCCGCTGAGGACTCCAGCCAGTTGTTTGCGCTTCTCGGCGAGCACCGGGAAGAGTTCCAGGACAAAGGCAAGCCGGCGTTCTTTCTCCTGACGGCAGGTGTAGGCGCCTACTTCGAGATTCTCGCCCACAGTCATAAATGGGAAGACGCTCATGCCTTCAGGCACATAGACGATGCCTTTCCTGACTACTTCATGCACTGCCAGGCTCTGGATCGGCTCCTGTTCGAAGGTGATTTCGCCCTGCACTGGTCTGATGAGACCGGCCACCGCTTTCATAAAAGTGGTCTTGCCTGAACCATTGGGACCCACTATGGAAGTGATCTGCTCCCGGCATACGGAGAGGCTGACCCGAACCAGGGCCTGGTTTTCCCCGTAATAAACCGTAAGGTTGCGCACCGCGAGAAGCGGTTTGGCGGTTGTCACTGACATATCCTTTCGCACTTATTACTCCATCACGAATCATCCTCGTGGCGCAGCCCGAGGTATGCCCGGATCACCTCACGATTGCGCATCACTCGAGCTGGCGGCCCCACTGCCACCACCTCACCATGGTCCAGGGCAAGCAGCCTGTCCGAGACTCGCAGGCTGAGGTTCATAAAGTGGTCTATAATGATGAGGCTCACGCCCCGCTGCCGCACGCGCAGCACCAGCTCCACTGCCATTTTGACTGCCACGGGGCTGAAGCCGGCGGCAACTTCGTCCAGCAGCAGCAGCTTCGGCCTGGTGGCAAGGGCCCGGGCCAGGTCCAACCGCCGCTGTTCGCTCAAAGTAAGCTCTGCCGCTGGCAGCTCGGCCTTGTGGGCGATGCCCACCAGGGCAAGAAGATCGCGGGCTGCCTCCAGGTCCTCCTCTCTGGTGCGCAAGTGGAAGCCCTTGCCAAAGACGCGGCCGCACACCACATTGTCCAGCACTGTCATCCTAGCAAAAGGCCGCGAAGACTGAAAGGTCCTGCTTATGCCCAGCCGACAGATTTCATAAGGTTGGCAGCGGCTGATGTCGGTACTTTTGAAAATAATCTGGCCGCTGTCGGCTCGATAGCGGCCGCTGATGATATTGAAAAGAGTTGTCTTGCCAGCGCCGTTTGGCCCCACCAGGCCGATAATTTCTCCTTCCTCCATGGTGAAGTCGAGTTCCTTGAGAACCTGGAGATCTCCGAACCACTTGCTTACCTTGTGGAGCCGCAGCAGAGTCACGTCGTCCTTCGCAGTTTACTCCATAAGCCTTCTGGCATGAATAGGATGGTTATGATGAGGACCAGGCCATAGACAAACTCGTGTCCAGCAGGCAGCAGTGGATGAAAAACAAATTGATCCAGGGGGTAGATAAGCAGAGCTGCCAGTGCCGGGCCCAGGGCAGTAAAGCGGCCGCCGCAGAGGGCAAAGATCATGGGCACCGTGGAAAAACGTAGACTGTATACCAGATCCGGCTCGATATAGCGGATGAGATGAGCATAGCAGCCGCCGCCTATGCCTGTGATTGCCGCACTGCCGAGCAAGGCCAGCAGCCGAAATCTGTTCACCGAGATTCCCACAGCTGCGGCGGCGATCTCCTCTTCGCGGATAGCCTCCAGAGCCAGGCCGAAGTTGCTGCGAAACAGGCAGAGCACCACAGAGCCTATAAAAAAACCATAGAGCAGCACAAGGTAGTAGGAGCCCGCAGCGCTGCCGTATTGCAGCTGCCAGAATGGCAATTGTAGAGAAGGGAATTTCGGCAGACCAACCAGACCGAGAGAACCCCGCGTCAGGCTGTCCCAGTTGTCGGTGATTACTTTAGGAATCTCCACAAAGGCGAGAGTTGCCAGAGCAAAGTAAGCGCCTCGCAGTCTGGTACAGACCAGCCCCATGAGCAGACCGACGGCCGCGGCTGTTATGCCGGCAAGGGGAATGCTCAGCCAGACAGTAAAGCCCAGGTTCATGCTCAGCAGGGCGGAAGTATAGCTCCCCACTCCAAAGAAGGCCGCGTGTCCCAGGGATATGGCGCCACAGAGGCCGAGAACATTCCAGGCCATGGCCAGGATGGCCAGCAGCAGGGCGTGGGTCAATACCTGCAGAACGTAATCGTTGACTGGCAAGATCAGGGGCAGGCAGAAAAGCACCGCCGAGCCAACAAAGAGGCCTCCCATGTCGGCCCTGGAAAAAGTTTTTCTGATTGTGGACAGCAAGGCCTGCATTACTCCTTTTCTCCTGCCAGGCCGGCGGGTCGTATCATTAGAAAGATGAGCAGCAGCAGAGCGCTCACCAGCTCGCGCCAGCTGGCGCCCAGGAGGATCACTGCGGCGGACTCGCCCAGACCAAGAAGCCAGCCACCCAGGATGATTCCCCGCAAGCGCCCCACCCCAGAGAAGATGGTAATGGCAATGGCAATAAGAGTGGCCTGTTGGCCGGCAGCCGGATAGAGATAGTGGATGCTGGCATAGAGCGGCCCGGCCAGACCTATGAGCATGCCGCCGACGGCAAAGGCCAGTACGCCCATGGATCGCACGTTGATGCCGGCGAGAGCTGCTGCTTCCTGGTCCTGAATGGTAGCTCTGAGCGCCTTGCCCACATAGGTGTGGCGCATGAGCAGAGAGAGAATCGTGATGACAGTAACGGAAAGCAGCAGTAGCGTAAGCTGGCTGCAGCTCAGACGTATTCCCGCAAGGTGAAGGGTGTGACTCAGGGCGGCAGTGCGGATGAGGCGATAGTCGCCGGAGAACACGAAGAGCATACCATTCTGCAGCAGGATTGCCACTCCTATGCTCAGAACAATGGAATTGAGTTCCACGGGATCTCGCAGCAGGGAAAATAACCTTGCCAGCACCAGACACAGCAGGAGGAGGGCAGCCATGACTACAGGGAAAGTGAACAGCAAAGGGATATTGCCCACCTTCCACAGCCAGTAGGCCAGGTAGCCTGCCAGCACCAGCAATTCACCATGGGCAATGTTGAACACCCTGGTGACGCCGAAGATTAGAGCAAATCCCAGGGCGATCAGGGTATAGAAAGCTCCAAGGCTGATGCCGGAGATGAGGACGGTTGTCCACATGGACGCTACTTTCTCCGGTTCCAGGGGGGCATGGGATATATGGCAGTACCGGTTGCCTTTGCAGGGGGATAAACCACCACCAGCTTGCCGTGCTGAACCTGGACTATCACGTGGCGGTAGAAGCGGGGATCGCCGCGGCTGTCAAAAGCGAGCCTTTCCATGGGCAGCAGTATATCGAGCTTGGCAAGGGCTTGCCTGACATGGGGGCCGCTGGCAGGCAGACCGCGGGCCAGTACCTTGTGCAGAGCAGCAAGCAGGGCCATGGTTGAGGTGTAGCCGTGCATATTAGTGGTATTGGGCTCTCTGCCGAACATGCGGCGGAAACGCTTTCTGAACTCGGCGGAACGGGCTGCCGTTCCCTTCTGGTAGATGCCGGGATTCCAGGCACAGGTAGTGAAGAGAAATTCCGCCTCAGGACCCATCTCTTCTATAAAACTTTCATAGGCAATGCCGAAGGGGCCCACATATGCCTTGGGTGTGAAGCCGTTTTCTTTCAGCTGCCGTACCATCAGCATGTGGTCGTGGCTAAAGCCCCCTGAAAAGATTATCTCCACCTTCATGTTCATCAGCTTGCCTATGAGAGGAGTGAAATCAGGTGTGCCAGGGCGAAATTTTTCCACCATGCTCACCGGCAGATGACGTCTTTTCAGGCACTGCTCGAGATCCATGGCCAGTTCAGTGGACCCAGGTGTGGAGGCATGCAGGATGGCCAGTCGTTGGGGCTTGAGCTCCTTGGCGAAAAAATCGCACAGAGGCGCTACGAAACCGCTCAGGGTGGCCACTCGAAAAAAGTAAGGGTTGCCGCGCTGCACCAGTTCTTTTTGCAGGCTGGCGCTGGCCACGTAAGGCACGCCATACTTGGAGGCCACCTCGCTGATAGGCCCCACCAGGGCGTCCACGTAACCGCCGGTAAGGCCCACAATCTTCTGGTTGGCGCAAAGGTCCTCGGCCATGGAAATTGCCACATCTGGTCTGCTCTGGTCATCCCTGGTGAGCAGGGTGATCAACTGCCCCTTGATCCCCCCGGCTTCATTTACCTCTGCCACCGCCACGGCAATTCCCTGGTGAATTTCTCTGCCCTGCTTGGCGAACCTGCCGGTGAGGGGGTCAATCTCGCCGATCTTCAG
>JAFDGZ010000023.1 GCA_019309045.1 Deltaproteobacteria bacterium
CATAGCACAGTTGCTGCAAACACTTCTTTCAAAAGCAACATCTGCACGCTAACCCCAGGGAGTAGCCTCGCAGCCCACACGGCAATTGGCACTAACAGGGCAAGCATAACACCAGGCCAACTTGCCTTTAGAAGTTCAGCGCAGCTAACCCCTGTTATTCCCAGAACCTTGCTCCACTGGGGAACTGTCGCCAGCATTCCCAGAACCACAGCGAGCGAGGTGCCGGCAACTCCGAATAGCATGGTCAAAGGATATATTATTAGAGCCATAACGAGAACCCGCCAGAAATTCATCCAGAAGTCCAGCTGCGGTTTTCCAGTTCCAGTAAACACCGCCCCTCCCACAGCTGCAACCGATCGAAGGAAGCCGGCCAAAGTCAACAATTGCAGGGGCACGATTGCGGCTTCCCATTTAGCACCTAAAAGACCGGTTATGATTTCAGGGGCTGCCGCTATCAAGAAAACGGTTAGCGGCAAAGAAAGCGTCATTATTATTTCAAATACACTCAAAAACGCTCTTCTGAGCCTCTCCTTCTCATCTTGAATCTCCGCATAGGCAGGAAACATTACAGCATTTGTCACATGCGTGATTTCGGTTGCCGGCATATTGGACAAGCGATAGGCAACTTGATAAACACCCAGAGCACTTGCTCCCAGCAACTTACCCAGAAAGGCGTCGTCCCCTTGAGTTGCAAGAAACAGGATGACTGTATAGGCAAGAACCCATCGGCCATATTCAAACAGTTCGACTGCTTCTTCTTTGTGCAAACGGAACGAGGGACGATATTCTAGAAGCACATAGGAAAGAATTACTCGGGTTACAGCTCCTGCCATGCCAGCCCAGATAAGTGCCCAGGCAGAGTGAAGCTGAAGAGCGAAAGCCACCCCCACAACAAGACTGACCAGGGCTGAGCCCACATCATAGACAAAATTCCTTCGGAATTTGAACTCTCTCTGAAAAAACACAACGCCGACGTTTTCGCAGCCGCCTAGCACAACTGAGATGCACATTACCCGAAGGAGGGACACTACCCGGATCTCATTGAAAAACCAGCCGATTACTGGGGCTGCCGTAAACAGAATTAGTGCTAGTAGAATCCCTCTGATAATCTGCACAGTCCAGGCAGTATCTAGATAGGGCTTGATGTCCCCCCTTCTCTGAACTAGAGCTTTATCGAAGCCGGTTCTGGAGAAAGTCTGCAGGGTAGCTATAGAAAGCAGGACTAGACCATATAGGCCGAAATCTGCTTTGGAGAGCAATCTAGCAAGTATGACAACCTTGCCGAGGGTCAGAGCCTGTGCAATAATTTTGCTGGCAGAAACCCAACCCATCCCCCGGAGAACTCGCTCAGTAAGAGACGACTGTGAGTTTACTCTAGACATGTTGGGTGTTTGCGTTGTCCTCGATATGTTGATTTACGAGTATTGTGGCAACATCCGCTTTTGGATAGATGGAAGGGTTAGTATACAGTTGAATGAAGTTTACCTTCGGTGGACGCCGCCGAGAGATCCAAATTTTCTTTTGTTTCTGGAAAAACGAACACTTTACACCCTTCGCACACAACTCCCACCTGCCAGGTCTTCCAAGATTTCCACCTGGCAGTAACTGGCAAGACCGCGACTGCAACACTCTTGCCGGGAACGTTAACCGTTCCCCGGGCAAAGACGTCGCCGCCTTTTTCTTTCGGGTTGCGAAGTTGAAGCTTGATGTTGGTGGCATCTTTTTCGCCCAGGTTCATCAGCAGTACGCGCATGGTTTTAGGTACCACGAGTCTGCTGGGATTTGACCAGCTCCTGTCTGGCTCCACCCATCGACTGGATGCAACAATCATCGGCCTCTTCCATGGTTCAGTAAATGTCTTGTATAGTTCGATCACCTCTCTGGGGAGTCCTGAACCATCCGTTGGAATCTGGTCAAATCTGTTGCATAACTCGTCTGCGTATGCCAACAACCCCGGCTCCCCACGGTTAACTCCTGCAGCAAAAAAGGCCACGCCGGGAGATTCCGGTGCAATGAGGCGGAGAAACCTAATCTGTTGCTCGAGCTCCTTCTTGGTGGCAGCCCACTTGTCGCCTGGATTGCCGCCAATGCCCAGACCAAGACCAACAATGGTCTTGTGCATCAGGCCCTGATACTGCGCTGCCCGAACCTGGCTAATGATATGCCAGTATCCTTCCATACTGCCCACATATGCTTCGGGCAAAACCAGATCTACCACCTCACGGTATGCTTCGGCCAGAACCGGCGAAATAGGTCCCCGCATATGCCAGACTACCAGCCGCAATTGTGGAGATTTCTTCCTGGTCTCGCGGAGGATCAAGGCGGTCTTCTGGTCTGTCTGCCCACCAAAGTCGAAGCCGAATTCGTCAATGCACACCACAGGTTCAGGATTGCCGCCGTAGTCAATTGAAGCGAGAATCTTCACAGCTTCAGAAACAGGATTGCGAAGCAGACTGAACCACGTTTTTCCCTGGCAGGTAATCACCCCTCTTTCTCTCCAGTACTTCCAATCGCCAGGCTTGCTGAGAATTAAATTCGCTGAGTGCAGAGTGACAGGCTTCTTGTTTTTGGGTAGATACAAGAAAGCAAAAATATGCTTTTTCCCCAGAACCTCAGCATTTGCTTGAATCTGGCCTAATTGCACCAAAAAGATGAGAATGGTAAACCAGGAAACAATAAACAACGAATTCTTGCATGCCGACTGCAACCTGCTTCCACTGGAATGTTTAAATTCTCTGGCTGTGACCTGCAAAATCATTTCAAGGCTTCGTGCTCTTTCGCGATTCTGATTGTGAAGGTGACATCTTGAGTTGTGCGGATTGCGGATCATTCCCAAAAAAACCGTTCCAGCAACAATTGACGGCTGAGTTGCTAATCTGATGCTGTTCTCCTTTTCCTGACCTGGTCTTCAATCCATGTATAGGTTTTCCTGAGCCCTACCTCCAGAGGCTGCGATGGCTTCCAACCTAATTTCTTATAGATCAAGCGATTATCAGAATTTCTCCCTCTCACCCCTAGCGGACCCTCGATGTGCTTCTTGGTCAATTTCTTCCCAGCAATTGTCATTATCAAGTCAGCAAGCTGATTTATTGAAACCATCTCTTCTGAGCCGATATTCACGGGACCAGCAAAGTCCGAACGCATGAATCTGATCGTGCCTTCGAGGCACTCGTCGATATACAAGAAAGATCTTGTTTGTTCCCCATCGCCCCAGATCTCTATCTCTCCTCCATCAGGGGCTTCTGCGACTTTTCTGCAGATTGCTGCGGGAGCTTTTTCTCTGCCATCACACCATGAACCTTCTGGTCCAAATATGTTATGGTAACGTGCTATTCGCACCTCCAGACCATAGTTTCTCTGAAATGCCAGGTACATACGTTCACTGAACAGCTTCTCCCAGCCATATTCGCTGTCCGGCTCGGCGGGATAGACACTATCTTCCGAACAATTCGGATTGCTTGGATCCATCTGGTTGTACTCAGGGTAAACACACGCAGAGGATGAATAGAAAATCTTCCTTGCATTCGTCCTGTAGCATGCTTCCAACATGTTAAGATTGATCATTGCGGAGTTGTGCATCACATCCGCATCATTTTCCCCAGTAAAAACATAGCCAGCCCCACCCATATCAGCAGCCAGTTGATATACTTCATCAAATCTTTGATCTACTATTGTTATGCATAGTTGTGGATCACGAAGATCGCCTATGACGAAATCGTCGGCCAGTGTATCTGCAAACTCGGGATACTTGAGGTCAACCCCTCTGACCCAGAAACCTTCCTTTTTGAGCCTCTTGACCAGATGATTGCCAATGAAGCCACCGGCTCCACACACTAGAGCTTTTTTCATTGAATTATCTCAAAGAGGTGGTTGGGGTGCCTCTCCCGCTGTTGAAATAGTATGCGCAGCACAGTGGGTACTAGTGCTCCGCGCTTGCCGGTTATCGGCTGTGGTCACCATGCCCGTTTCCGTCTACCGCCACGTCAGGAGGTTTTTCTTTGTTGCCAGGAACCATTGCCGATGCGGACTTCGTTACCTTCACCCTGGCCAAAATCCTCAATACTCGAAAACCGCACTCCTACCTTCTAAACCTATTGAGCGATGTCTGCTGTTTTTCTCGCTCAGGGCCAACCCAACCAAGACACAAAAGAGTATTCCATTCGAGGTGATCTGGATGTTGAAATCGACCAGACTATGGATTAGCATGGCCACGATGGCGCCCAGGGCGCCTAGAGTAATAGCCGTCTGGAAACGGTCTCCTCCTGAATGCTTGAGCCTCTTGAATACTGTTCTGAATATCAGAAAAAGCCCCCACCCAAGGGGTATCAACACTGGCAGACCCATCTCACTGGCAATCTGCACATAGTCGTTATGCGCCTCTCGCCATCTTATGTTGGACCCAGCAGGGCTTACTGCAGTAAATGACCACGGGAAGGTGCCCAGGCCCGTGCCCCACAGTGGGTATTCTTCAATCAGTTGAGTGGTTGTCTTCGCTGCACCCAGTCTACCATTGAAACCAATTTCCTGTTGATTGCTGAATGACCCTATACGTCTGAACAGGTCATTGGATCCAAGGAAACAAAGGGTAACCACAAGCACAAAAGAAGTTATAGCCAGCGAGATCTTCCACCTTTGCCAGCCCAGGCGGCTGTAGAAAACAGCACCCATAAACATGAGTGAAGCAGAAGTTGCAATCCAGCCGCCCCTGGACATGCTTAACAGAAGGGCAATGAAGATGAGCGCAAGGCACGAGCCAAGGAGCATCTTCTCCGCCCTGGAACGGAAAAAAAGATAGCCCAGACCAAACAGAAACACCATTTCTAGATAGCCAGCAGCGTGATTGGGGTTGACAAAAGTTGAGTTCAATCGGTGGCCATCCAGTCTATACTTCCAGAATGCTGGGATGGATCCACCAGCATATTTGATAAAACCCAGCAGGGAAATCAGCACGCCCATGCCAAGGAGCAAGACGAGCATCCTGCGGATAGCAGCCTTCGAAGATGCAAGATCATATGTCAGGTAGAAGGCGGCTATATAGAGAAGCAGGCGCATGAATGCCCAGGAAGTGGCTTGTCTGTACATAGAAAAGAACCATGACACGCCTGCCAGGAGCAGAAGCAAACCGATTGGCAGATCCAGGACCGTCCTAGGCAACAAAGGCTCACCCTGCCAGAGTCTCCTGATCATCATGGCGGTGAGCGCCAGGAGTACCAGCCAGAGAGAGATGCAGAAGGCCCAGCGCTCTGTAGCCCCGCGGGCAAGAGGAGCGAAGATCAGCAGGCCGAAAAAGGCGGCTTGCTGGATCGCAGCTGCCAGGGCCGCGTTGCGGGTCGCAGGTTGCAACTTCCGCGTTCTGCGTCGCGAGTTTGTCGAGTTTATTTTACTTTTCACTTCTAGCTCTTGACCCCCGACCCTTGACTCTTGGGCCTCAACCTGAAGTGGTTACCGGTTATCTACCTGAACAAACCTTGACAAAATCATAACGACCATTATAATGACTATACCAAAAGCAGGAGGGCCCTATGCAGCCTATTGATCAATTTGTACCTGTCACCAAGGCCAAGAGCATATTCTTGGAGCTGGTCAGGAAGATCAGCGAGACTGATGACACTATAGCCATTACCAAGAACGGGGTGCCTGAGGTAGTTCTTCTCAGCATGAGCAAATTTCAGAACCTTCTCGAAACCCTGGAAATCCTCTCTGATGAGAAGGCCATGAAGTCCATCCGAAAATCGATCCGTGAGGCCAAAAAAGGAATATGGGTTGACTTCGAGCAGGTTATGGCAGAATGAAAAGCTTCAGAATCAGATTCACCGCTGAGGCTGCCAGATTAATATCCAAACTTCACCCTGAGAACAAGAAGCTTATCAAGGCCGCCCTGCGAGAGCTCCGTGAAGCTCCTTACTCCGGCCATGACCTGCAGGAGGAGCTTGCCGGCTTCAAGTCGTTCAAGTCAAAAAGATATCGCATCATCTATAGGGTAAACGATGATGAACAGTTCATTGAAATCTATTATGTCGGCCACAGAAAAGATATCTATGAACAGTTCAGGGAGTTGTTAGATCAGCTCACATAAGCCGGGATGTTTCTTCTCACGGCAAGATGCCGCTCCGAGAGAAGGCGCAAAGCACAGGCTTAAGGATTTATTGCATCACTGTTCGCTTTCTCACACTGCTTCGCCGCACAAGACCTTCTACGCTGCCGATACGGGCTTCGTTAACGTTGCCGGTTGAGGAGCTGGGTTACGGCTAGGGTTACGAGGCCCGTTTTGTCCATCGGCCACGTCCATCGGCTTTTTTTGCTACTGCGAACCGTTTCTTGTTGAGGCAGATGCCACTCCCACGGTTGAGCCAGTAGGCACTACGCAGTAAGCACCAGCCACCATCTGAGTTGTTCCTGACAATCAATACCTGATAACCGACACTGGCCAACGCAGTCTGAAGCCTGCGGCTACCGACATTTGGCCATGATCACGACTACTCCACAGTGTTGCTGCTCTTGCTCTCACTGCCTGTGGGAAGAGGACTGCTTCTGACATCAGTGGACTTGATGGTACGGTCGAATTGCCTGTCGTGACCCGTGCCAAGCGGTGGTTGAGGCGGCGGCGTAACACCAATACGCCCGGGGCCGCCTGTTGTATATGTGCGAATTTCTACAGGGTCAGCAAGGTCGCGCAGGAGATCCCAATCACTGCCGGTGGCTCCGCGAGCTCTTTCGAAGTATCGCGATGTAACCGAAGCAATTTGTCGTGCGCCGATGAGATCACAGATTGTTTCTTCTATGACCACGCCGCACAATTCTACCAGCCCCGAGAGAACCAGCACCCTGGTTCGGTAGTCTTTTTTTACTGGTTCTTCATTGGCGGCGAACAGGTTGCTGAGGTCCAAGCTTGCCACACGCGCTGCAACACCCTGTTCTACTGACAGGTTGACCGGCAGCATGTTATTGAGAGCGGCAAGGGCCGGATGTCTGGCCTGGCTCCGGGGGACATCTGCCAGGGAGTACTCCACAACGAAGTCAGTGCCGCGAGTGCCTGCAGTGGCATTCTGGGTCTGCACAACGTAGCCTTTCTCCTTGAAGCCAAACAGATCATTCACAATGAAACGTGCCTTGCCGGCCCAGAGGGAAAGCTTGCTCTTCCTCTTTCTTTCCACCGGTTTGAAGAGATACTCGGTGATCTCCAGGGTAGAGTTGGGGGCCATCCGTACACGACTCTCGTCTACAAACAGAATCTCTGCCCGGCTGTCCGTACCTGTTTTCAGCTGATCGTGCAGCTGGATCTCCTCTCCCACAGTAACCTGCCAGCTCTTGCCTTCCCGCTCTACTCGCACGATGCCGTTGAAGCTGACCACCTCACCTACAGCACCGTTGGCGGAGTGGGAAGGCGGCGGCATCAGCAAACACATGCTCAGCAGGAGCATGAAACAAAGTAGACATCTGGTAAAATTCTTCCTGTCAATATGCATTCTCTCTATCTCCTTTCAGCGAGGCGAGCGCCTCGGGGTTACAGCTATGGCTACGGCCAGGGCAACGATGCCCGTTTCGTCTGTCGGCCACGTCAAGCGGTCTTTGTTCGTTACCGATACACGTTGCCGATACGGGCTTCGTTACCGTTGCCCGTTAACGGCCTCAGCAGGCACAGAGGCCTGCCCTACCGGGAAAGGTGGTGCGGGCGTCTCTGCCCGCTTAACTCGTAACCCGCCTCGCCTAACTACTTTGCCTTGACTTCTTCAACCTCCACTATGAAGTCAGTGCCTCTTACACCAGCGGTGCCGCTCGGGGTCTGGACTACAAAGCCCTTCGTTTTGAAACCGAATACCTTGTTGACGATGAAACGAGCTTTTCCTGACCAGAGAGAAAGAAGGGTCTGTCGCTTTTTGTTTTCCGGCTGGTAGAGATATTCAGTGATCTCCAGGGTGGAGCCTGGGGCCATTCTCACCCGGCTTCTGTCAATGAAGAGAATCTCGACCTTGCCATCTTTTCCGGTCTTGAGCTGGTCAAGCAATTGCAGAGCTTCTCCTTTTTGTGCCTGCCAGATCTTTCCTTGCCTTTCGACATAGACACTTCCAGAAAAGCTCGTCACCTCTCCTACCACATCGGCAGCAACCAGGGCGGGAACCGGAGCCAGGAAACACCAGGCAAGAAAAATCAGGAGAGGAGGGAGCCATAGTCTATGATGGTTTCGATCCATTTTCCTTCGGTTCATGTGGTCACCTCCTCTTTTATACGGTAATGGGTTAGGGCTACGGCTACGAGGCCCGTTTCGTCTCTCGGCTACGCCGTTCGGCTTTTTGTTCGTTACCGATACACGTTGCCGATACGGGCTTCGTTACCGTTGCCCGTTAACGATTTCACTTCTTTTCTTCGCCTCCTCCAGTTCTCGGCGGAGGTTCTTGTCGTCTGGTCTGAGATTCAGGGCCAGGTGGTAGTAGCGCACTGCCGAGTTGTACTCTTGCAGTTCGGTGTAGGTTCTGGCGATTCGTCGTGGATAGTTCGCATTCTGCGGTACTATTTTCCGGGCTGCCTGCCAGGCCTGAATGGCGGCCCGACGGTTGCCAAGCTTAAGAAAGAGCTGGGCCTGAATATTGTAGAGATCATCTCTTGTAGGAGATACATAACGAATGGCTCTCGTGATGGCCTCCAGTGCAGCTGCGTACTTCTTCTGAGCCTCAAGCGAGCGCACATATAACAGATGATAACTGCTGTTTGCTGGCTTCAGTATGGCAGCTTTCTGGCTCTCCAGCTCTACAGCATTCCAATCTCTTCTCTTTGCGGCGATCTCTGCCAGGTAGTAGTGGGCCTCGGCTGTTTCTTTATGCTGTAGAGACTGCTGTAAATAGTGAGCAGCAGCCTCTAGATGTCCGTTGCGATAGAAGGCTTTTCCGAGAATAAGCGGCAGAGATTCTGCCACGGCTGGCTCGAATTTGGCTGTCTCCTGACAAAGTTGTACATAAACGCCGAGATCGTCAGAGTTCTTGAAATACCCTGCAAAATGCTGCAAGGCCTCATAGCGGTCAGGGGAAAATTCGAGGGCCCGGAGAAAAGCTTGCTGCGCTTTGCTCTTATCACCAAGTTGGAGGTAGTAGCGGCCGAGATTCACATATAGGCCCGGCGACGGATTGAAACCCGACTTATTGATCAGCTCTTCAGTATAAGCTGCGGCCTTCAACCAATCCTTTTCAGAGGCGGCCATTGCGGCCAGCTGAGCCAGGGCCTGCCTGGCCACCAGAGGGTTGCTGACTGCTGCCTGCAACCCCTGCCGGAACTGATCTTCCATAGTGGTCGTCCAGAGAGGAAGCTTTCTTAAGTCTCTGTAAATCCCCGGAGAAACCTGAGCGAGCCGCTTGACATAAGGCAGGCTTCTGGTGGGCTGGCCAGACACCAGATAATAGTTCACCACGTGATAGAGAAATTCAGGATTTTTCGGATCTGTAACCAGGGCCTGGAGGAAAAGGCTCTCTACTTTGTCACCCTCCTGTTTATGCCCCTTAAATTTAGAGAGCCACCAGGAGGTCCTGGCGAGATCAAACCAGTGTATAGCTTCGTACGGGTTGAGTTCCGCGGCCTTCCTGTAGAGTTCACGCGCTCGCAGCAGCAGCTCGATAGTTGTTTCAGTACCCCCAGCATCGATCGCTGCTTCATAGAGAGTGTCTCCATAAACCCTGTGGTAGGCAGCATTGCTCGGCGCTTTGTCAATGCTGCGGGCAAAGTCCTGCTCCGCTGTGTGGTAGTCACCAGCAACAAGGCTGGCCTTGCCGGCCCTCGCTTCCAGATCGGCTATGGTGAACTGGAAAAGCCGCAAGCTCGCATAGCAGAAAAGTCCAATGACTGCAAGGCCAATGACTGCCTCCTTAACCTTCATCTCTACCGACTATCCTCGTTCATCCGCTGATGGTTATCTTGCATTTTGTCACACCCAGGAGAGACAAGAGTCCATGGCGGATGTATCTTGTTGCCGGATTGGCGATTGACTTCGCATAAGGTTAGCCAGGGCAGAGCTCCGCCATAATGGTTTCTTCAACCAATTAAAATAATTCAGGGTTTGTGATTGACAGTTTCACTTTTCCTGGCGGCGCTTCGCGCCGCGGCGCACGGTGCAGGGCACAGGGCGCAGTGTCATCATACCTGTTTCTTCTCGCGGCAAGATGCCGCTCCCACAGTTCAGGCCACGGCTACGGTTACGGGGCCCGTTTCGTTTTTCGGCAACGTCGAACGTCGGGTTCTAACAAGTTACCATGAGCCTTGCGCCCATCCCAATAACTGGCAACGGTTGATGGCAAAATGAAAGTGCACCCCTTTCTCTAGCCGATTGCTGGCGGCTAACCTGCATTACAATGGCGCCAAGGCGCAATTGCTTGCCAAAATTGATATCAACACAGGACAACGCAGGCTAAAGCCTGCGGCTACCAACATATTGCCAACACCTCCACCATCAACTGATAACCGATAACCCCGGCGAAGCCGGAAGCCTCCTAGCTTCCTAGCTTCCTAGTTTAGCGGTAACCCGCAGCTCGCAAATCATGACGTGCACGGTCTATCTATTCGATCGCGGCTAGAGAGCCGCTCCTACAGTAATTGTTACTTGCAAGGAATAACTTTTTACTTTTTCCATTTCACGTCTCGCCGTGCCTTTCCTCCGCTACCTCCGTCTTCTCCTCAGGCCGGCGGTAATAGTCGTCATAGTCTGAAGCGTAGCGGCCGTAGTAATAGGGGTCTTTTTTAGAATCCAGCATATTGAGCACCACCCCCACTACCTTGGCTTCCACTGCATCCAGTTGATCCAGAGCCCTTTTAATGAGCCTCAGATCCGTAGCCCCTGCCCTGACCACCAGGACCACCCCATCGCACTCACCCGCGAGCACTGCTGCATCGCTCACTGTGGCCACCGGCGGTGTGTCGATTAGAATCACGTCGAACTGACGCCGCAGCAGCTCCATCAGAACTCGCAGCCGTCTGCTTGCCAACAGTTCCGGTGGATTGGGAGGAACGCTGCCGCTGGGAAGGACCCAGAGGTCGCTCCCAGGCAGTTGACAGACCCGCTTTGTTATTTCTGCAAGGAGATAGGGCGCGGTATACGAAGAAATGCCGTCCAGCCCCCCCATTGCTTCTCTAAGCGCCATCTCTTTAGGATCCGCTGCCGCTGTTGATGTTGACGGCTCTTCTTTGAAGCTGAACCTCGCCTGCTTGCATGCATCTTGCT
The DNA here is from genome assembly GCA_019309045.1 of Deltaproteobacteria bacterium. Classification (NCBI taxonomy): domain Bacteria; kingdom Pseudomonadati; phylum Myxococcota; class Myxococcia; species Deltaproteobacteria bacterium. The sequence continues at coordinate 11,201 of JAFDGZ010000023.1, forward strand.
GGCATTTATTGAGCGCTCTGACGTTCTCACTGATGTGGAGCTTGAGAGGCCCAGCCAGTTCCTCTGGCGTTATAAAACCCAGATGGAGCAGCACCTGCCCCAACCGCTGGTCAGTGCTTCGCTGCTTGGCCATGGCTATCTGAGCCTGTTCTCTGGTAATCTTGCCGCAGCGCAGCAGCAAATTGCCAAGCCGCGTTCTGCTCGGGCGGCTGGGCCAGTCTACATGGATAATCTGTCCCTTTTCGAAAGAGACAGTGAACACGTCGGTGCCATTTTCATAGGTGAGCACGCCAGTTCTTTCCTGGAGTTCCAGTAGCCTGTGAATGTCACCAGCGCCCAGCTCACCGAGAAGTCCCTGAGTGATGGGTGTGTTGAAGGTATCCACCAGGATTTCAACGAGAGAGCCGTTGTCAGCAAACCTTATGATCTTCTTGTTCGCTGGCAAGCGCAGATCAGCATCTATAAGCAGCGTCTTCCTGCCGAGCTGGGACAGGGTCAGGCCAAGATTGAGGCAGGTGGTGGACTTTCCCTCACTGGGAGAGCTGCTGGTTATCATGTAAACCCCCCGCCGGTTCAAATCTGCAAATCTGAGATTGGTGGCAAGGGTGCTGAAGGCCTCATAAAAACGGCCTGTAAGAGGCTGATTCAACACCGTGGGTCCACATACTGCATCTTGCGATTCCTGAGGCTTTGTCTTGCAAAAGGCTCTGGGTATTTCCGCCAGTACCGGCAGATCGAGGGACCATTCGAGCTCTTCCCGGTTGTGCACGGTCTGATCCATGTATTCTAGAAAGAAGGCCAATCCCATGCCGGCCACGAGACCGAAGATAATGCTGAGTATAATGTTCTTTGCCTTCTTTGGTCGTATTGGCCGCGAAGGAGCGGATGCAGGGTCTACAAGGCGCAGGCTGGTCTTGGTGATCTCATCGGTAATGTTCGCCTCTTTGATTTTGGCGAGAAGAATGTTGTAGATTTCCCGGTTAGACTCCACCTCTCTTTTGAGAATCGCATACTGCAGCTCACTGCGATTGGTATCGATAGCTTCCTTTTCATAGCTTGCCATTGCCTCCTTGAGAGCTTTCTCCTTGGCCATCAGAACGGCGCGTTCTGATTCGGCATTGACCAATGACTTTTCTATCTGTTCGCGGATCTTGCGGCGGAGTTCGGTGAGCTTCGAGGTTACCTTTATCATCTCAGGATGCTTGTGTTTGAAAACGCCGCTCATCTTCTTGTAATCGATCTCTGTTGCAAGCAGTTCCGAGTAAAGGCTCTCAACTATGCTGTTTTTTATGAAGGTGGGAATATTTTGAATATGGCCATTGGCGCTGTTTTTGATGAACTTCTTCAATTCATTGATCTTGGCCTCCACAGCCATCCTTTGACTTCGCGCTTCCAGATAGCTGGCGTTCATATCTTCTATTTTCTGTGTGTTGAGCCGCTGTTTGCCCTCAATGGAAAAGAGGTTGGCCTTCTCTTTGAAATCAAGAAAAGCCTTTTCTGCTTCCTCCACCTTCTTTCTCATTGCATAGAGCTGGTTGTTCAGCCATTGGAGCATCTTGCGTGAGCTCTCCAGTCGTGTACTGGAATCATAGATGATGTAGTTCTCCGCCAGGGCATTGGCGAGATCTCTTGCTGTTCGCGGGTTGTAATCTTCTACCTGGATTCTGAGCAGCCGGGTGTCCTCGACCTCCTTGACTCTGATTTTGCTTCGCAATCGAGCGATCCTGTCAGCAAGGAGGCTCTCGCGGCTGGGCGGCTGTTTTTCCTCATTGGACCCGGGGAAAATGCTTTTGAGCAAACGGCTGATATTAGTTTTCACCGTACTGAAAAATTTAGCAATTGGAGGGAGTTCCAGGGAGTCATCTGAGATGTCCACCTGTTCCAGGACGCGCTCGAGGACTGGACGTGCGGTTACCATCTGAAAGTGTGTCCTGAAGGTAAGCTGCTGAGAGACATAGCTGTCGTACTCCAGAAGCTTGCCAGTCAATGGGCTCCTTTTGGCTTCTTTGCCGATGATAATCCCTGCAGTGGCCTGGTAGACCGACCTCATGGAAAAGGTGTACAGGGTAGTAACCAGCACGGTCACGAAGAGGATGGAAACGATCAACCAGAGCCGTTTTCGCAGGACGAAATAGTAGTCCAGCAAATGGGTCCGCCTGCCCGGTTCTTCCTGTATGTTCACATGTGTGTTTTCCATTGGTCTTCCGTCCTCACGGTTTCAGTAGGCACTATGCACCAAATGAATTGCTCCTGAAAACCGATAACTGATCACCGGTAACCGTAACCGGCCAGGGTTATTGGCTTTTTCCCGTTACCGTCAACCGTTTGCCGATACGGGCTTCGTTACCGTTGCCGTAAACCGTGACCCCAAAGCTCCACAACGCAGGCTAAAGCCTGCGGCTACCAACATATTGCCATGACGTCTACGGCTTAGGCTACGGCTATGATGCCCGTCTCGTTTCCAGGGTCAATCGGCCTTTGCTTCGTTACCGTGAGCCTTGCGCCCTGTGCCTTGCGCCATCTTCCTCTAACTGGTGCCTCACAACCACGACTCCGGCACATAGATGCGGTCTCCTGGCTTCAAGAGCACGTCTTTTTCTTTTCCATTCTTCACCTTGTCCAGGTTGATCTTCACTATCTCCTGAGTGCCGTCAGGCTCCCTGCGCGTAATGGTGCTGCGGTTCGGGGCTGCGTATTTAGCAAAGCCGCCGGCCAGAATACAGGCATCCAGGGCTGTGAGACCCTCCTGAAAGTCGTAGACACCCGGCCGGTTCACCTTGCCCAGAACATAAATCTTGTACTGGGTGAGGTCTGAAAACGATGTGGGCGGAATATAGACCACATCTCCTGGCTGGAGTTCCACATTTCTTTCGGCAATGCCGAGATCTAGCAGCTCCCGCAGGTTGACCTTGATGGATTTTTTCTTCTGTACAAGTTCATTTATCTTGGTGTTGCTGTCGAGATCCTTCAGCGAACCACGAAGGATGTAGGCATAATTGCTGCGGTTTTCAGTGACTCCTCCGGCCTTGGCGATCAGCTCCAGCAATGTTGTGGTACTGCTGTCCAGGGGAAAGAGCCCGGACATCTTCACTGCTCCGGTAAGATAAACTCTTTTACTCTTGTAATCTCTGACACTGATGAGCACCTGCGGATTGACAAAATAATCCTCGGCCAGCGGTCTGCTAACTGTCTGCGTGAGTTCTGCAACAGACAGACCTTCTGCCTTGATTTCACCGAGGAATGGAAAATTGATGGTACCATTGGCTGATACAGTGAGATCAATTGCCTCCTGAGACTGGCCTCCTGCAAAAATATTGATGGAAAGCACATCGCCCGGGCCAATGATGTACGGCTTGTCTTGGGCTGACACAGCCGTAGTCGTGATAATCAACAGCAGCGATACTGTTATTGAAATAATTCGCGATTTCATGGCTCAAATCACTCCAACCTACTTGCTGCCAGGCAGTAAGCACAGGCACTGAGCGGCCAGTACGGCTCACTGCCAAGGTTACGATGCCCGTTTCGTCTGTCGGCCACGGTTAACGGCTTTTCTTCGTTGCCGTAAACTGTCCACGGATATGGGCTTCGTGACCGTTGTCCCTTGACGACCTGGGTTATGGCTATCGTCATTTCAAGACATGTTGCAATGCCCATTCTTTTCGCGGCAAGATGCCGCTCCCACAGAAAGTGCAAAAGACCTTTTTATTTTTCGCTCCCTTGGTTGCTGGTCACGGTTAGAGAACCGTTCCTGCAGCTGATCTGCCAGTTTTACAGGGAACAACGTACTTTCAACCTCATGCCCTCCAATTCGAAATTCGCAATTCCAAATTAGAAATCTAGACACCGTAGCCGTGAGCCTTGCTCCTTTCCCCATAGCCGATAACTTCACCTTCATACTGACCAACCCAGGCTAAAGCCTGCGGCTACCAACATATTGCCAACACATCTGGCGATAGCCGGTAACCCGGCACCTCCCAATTCCAAGTTCGCAATCCTGAAGGCGTTGCCGTGAGGCGTTGCCAATACAGGCTTCGTGACCGCTGCCCTGAGCCGTCCACATTATTGTCTCGTAAAAAACTCCGTAATGTCGTACACGGTAGTCAACCGAAAAAACACCCTGTTTTCCTTGTAACGCCTGCCTCTTTCATTGGAACCGCGCTCCGTATAGTTGTATTCAACACTCAATTCAAAGATATCTCTCAAGAACCTGTAGCCCAGGCCGCCAAAACCGTTATAGGTATCGTCCTTACGCGGGCTGCCGATGTAGTCGCTGTTCTGGTAATAGCCGCCCAGATATGCTCGGATTTTTTCCAGGAAAATATGTTCAGCATACAGGTCAAATCTGTATGCTTCAAAGTACTGGTCCTCTGTGGTGAAATCTACGAAGTTACGTTCAAAGGAGACGTCCAGCTTCGAACGATCAGTAGCTCCGGTAAGAGTGGTGTGAAATACGAAGGAGTCCTGATTGCTGAGACCACTCTCATCGAATGTCCGCCGCTGGTAGCCTGCTCCCGCCTCACCGCTGAGATAGGTGTTGAATTCGTGTCTGAAGACGAGCTTGGCCTGGTAAGCATCATAGTCGCTCAACCCGGCGTCATAGGACCGCCTCCAGTATTGCTGTTCCAGGTCAAGGTGATTGGTGGAGTTGAGATTGTATGTCAGGGTCACAATGCCTCGATTTTCCCAGGAATCTCCCTGCCCTGGATCTGGATTCTTCCACTTCAGCCGCTCGTTGCGATAGCCAAGTGTAATGGCCCCTTTTTCGGCAAGGTCGTATTTGATTGACGGACTCACTCTGTTGCGCCAGTATTTCTTCCTGCTCACAATGTCACTGAACTGATCGGAGGAGGCAGGCTCCCGGGTGAGAAAGAACTCCTCTGTGAGCCCAAGTGTCAATCTAGAAGTGGGCCGATGGGCAGCTGAAAGCCCGAGGTTATGGCCGAGGTAATTCTGTCCCGAACCATTGACACTGCTCCTCTGGGAGTTATGCCAATAGTAACCAAAGCCATAGTCCAGAGAGAGAAAACTGCGTTCTGTGAAGGCTTCCACATTGATACCGGGCGACACACTGGTTACCCAAAAGGTGGTTTTGTTTCGTTCAGCCCGATACCAGTTGTCATTGTATTCTTCTTCGAGAATTATCCGAGGCTTCACCTTCACGTCTGCAAGAGTGGGACCAACAACTTCTGAGGATTTAGCATGGCCCACCTTCTTTCGTTCGGAGTTGCTTGTCGCTACCCTCTGGTTTTTCCCATCCTTCCCATTGCCCTTGTCCGACCAGACTACGAGGAACAACTGACTGCTGCCATCCGCTCAGTGGCTGTTCAGGCACATGATCTGATAGTCCTTGTCAAATCTGATTGCTATTCCGTCGGAGTTGGAGCGCTGCACTCTTCCCTTCACTCGTATTAACGAATGACACCCGGTGAGCTGCCGCAGCCGCTCATTTTCCACCGTGATGTCCAGATGAACCTCTGTACCCCGGGCTATCTGAACGCTGCCAGCAATGAAAGCCCCACCTGCCGAGATATCCCTGGTACGGAAATCGAACACCTGTTTCTGTACCGGCGATTTCACTTCGACTCGTGCGGGAAGACCCAAAGAAAACCTCTCATACTCTCGTCGCTCTTGCATTTTCTCAATCCATGTGAGCCTGCGCCCAATTAAAAATTACTGGTTCACGATCCGTACCATATTATGTAAACGCAACCGACCATATGGGTGCCGTGTTGAAGGTGACGCCTTCGGTTGCCGTTACCAGGCCAGTTGAGTCAGTAGGCACCAGGAAGTAAGCAGTAGGCAGCGGCGCTATACGCGCAGACGGCACAGGGTACATGTTTAGGGCACAGGGCTGAAGATTAACGACACGGCTACTCGTTTTTCCACAATGCCAAATCCCATATCTCCTTCTACCTTGCCGTGTACCCTGGCCGATGCGGGCTTCGTTACCGTTGCCCCTGACGTTCCGTATCGCGGCAAGATGCCGCTCCCACAGTTTGACCAGGCAGTAAGCACTAAGCACAATATAACTGGAGCACCTGATAGGGTCTTCACAATAGAGCTGGTCGCGGCTAGAGCTCCGGTCCTACCACATTGTTTCTGGCATCTGATTACTGATAACCAGCGGAGGCCTTTCAGCCTTCCTTGCTGCAGACTAACCCACAAAACCCAAAACTTGCAGTTATTAACTCCTATCCTGTTTGTTTTTGAGATAAAACACAATCGGGGAATGGTATGGTTTTTTTCGTATTTTTCCGTGGGGGGATGTCTAAGAAACCAGTAGGCAGATAGTATTAGGAAGAAAGGGAAGACTAGTACTTTCGTCTTATTCGCTAGAGGTTTTTGGCAGCCCAGAAAGCGGCCTGCAGACGGTTGGGTACTTTTATTTTCTTAAATATATTATAGAGATGCGTCTTTACGGTGTGCGGACTTATGCAGAGTTTCTCAGCGATCTGTTCATTGGTGGCTCCTATAGCCACCAGGGCAAGTATCTCTTCCTGACGAGGAGTGAGCAAAGTCAGCCCCTTTCTTGTGGGGTCGTGTCCGCTTTTACCCTCTGTAATACACTTTGCCATAATCCCCCTGGAGACCCACATTTCTCCCTCGAGCACCCTGCATACGCCCTTGACAAAGTGATCCGTGGGGTCATGTTGATAGATAAGCCCTCTGACGCCCTCCCACACACATCTTTCTTCATTTTCCAATTCAGAGCTGACATTGAAAAGAACCATCTCGTATCTGGTGGAATCCTGCGCGGCCAATGTTCTGAGGTCGGTGAGAAGTTGCTCCATATCTTTTCCCTGGGAATCCAGGAGCACCAGGGCATATTCTCCCTCCTCCTTTTCCGCTGCAATCACCTGAGAAATCTCTTTCTTGACCAGACAGCGCACTCCAGTTTCACGCTTTATACATTGGGCTATGAGCTCATTCTGCACCGCACTGGGTCCTACCACATAGACACTCTTCGCCCTTGAAGAAGCAGAGCTTTTAGATTTTCGAGGGTCCTCTGATACCATGGCAGGGAAAACCTAGCGTTCTTGAAAGTTGACTACGGTTACCGTACGACGTTTTTCTTACCACGTCAATACGAAAAGTTCCAAGTTCCCACCTATCGGTTATTGCAAGACGGCACATGGCCCAGGGCACAAGGCAAAGGGATCACGGCCAGGGTTACGAGGCCCGTTTCGTCTTTCGGCAATGTCAAGCGCCGTACTGTGACACGTAGCCATACCCACTCTTTTCGCTGCAAGATGCCGCTCCCACGATTGGACCAGCAGGCAGTAAGCACCAAGCACAGCATGAATCGATCCCCTGAAAGGATTCCTCCAATAGGGCTCGCCGCGGTTAGAGAACCGTTCCCACAGGAGAATCGTCAGCAATATTGGGGAAAACGTGCTCCCGACTTCGTATTCTAAATTAGAAATCCGCAATTCCAAATTCGAAATCTAGATGCTGTTGCCGCAAGCCTTGCGCCCTGTGCCGTTTGCCCGTTCTTTTACTTCGTTCGTGCGATGAACACACCGTCCCATTCCCCCTCGGGAGGGCTCTTGCAGTAAATGAGACAGCGCTCTTTCATGACCCTGGCAGGCCCGTCCTCAGGAAGGATCTCCAGCACGCGTTCAAATTGGGTAAGAGCTTCCTGCCAGCGCTGCTGCCTGTAAAGTTCCAACCCCCGGGCAAAGTGAGCATAACCCTTCTTTTTTTCCGGTGGGAGGGAAGTACCGGCCTCGGCCAGCAGTTCATAAACTCGCACCGGCTGTTGCCTGCCCTTGACTCGCACCATGTCCACCTCACGGAGCTGAAAAGAATCGCCAATCAGATCTGCTGTGTTTTCACCTATTAGAATTTCCGTACTGTAGACCTTGTTCAGCCCCTCAAGACGGGAGCCAAGATTCACCTGATCTCCCAGTGCCCCGTAGGCAAAGCGGTAGCGAGAGCCGATGTTGCCGATCAGCATGCGGCCAGAATTGACACCTGTACGGGCCGTCAAAGGAGGCCTGCCAATCTTGGTCCATTCCTCTCGCAGCCGATGCAGGGCATCCCGCATCGCCAGGGCAGCAGCGCACGCTCGCTGGGCATGGTCTTCCTGATCCAGGGGCGCCCCAAAAATGGCCATCAGCTCATCTCCCACGTATTCTTTGAGAGTACCCTGATAAGCGAAGACCTGTTCGGTCATCTCTGCGAAATAATCACTCAAAATGCTAATCATCTCATGGGGTGCATAGCGCTCAGAGTAACTGGTGAATCCTGCCAGATCACTGAATAGTACAGTGAGCACCTTTTCTTCACCCCCAAGCTTCAGGCGACCAGGTTCCCTGAGCATTTCTTCGATCACTATCGGGGCCACATAGTGCCTGAATGCGCCCTTGATTTTCTTGCGTTCTCTCTCTTCCGTGAAGTAGTGATAGACAGTAAGGGCAAGATAAGTTACGGACAGAACAAACAGGGGATAGACTATATTCAGCCAGACGCCAGAGCGCACGAACAGCCATTGAGCAATGGCGATATGACAGATAAAAAGCACTGAAGCAAGCAGCAGACCTTTGAGAGCACTCATTCTGGGGATGGCTATTGCTGTGATGAACCCGAGTACAATAATGGCAAACAAGTCGTAGACTTTCGACCATTTGGGTCTGGTGATGAAGTTTTGCGAGAAGATATTGTCAATAACCGTGGCATGAACTTCCACCCCGGGATACAGTGGACTGAAAGGAGTACTACGCAAATCATGAGTTCCCATAGCTGTAGCCCCTACCAGCACGATCTTGTCTTTAAAGGTGCCGGCAGCAAGCTTGCCATGGAGAATGTCGGTTATGGAGTAATGAGGAAAAGTCTTGGGCGGACCCAGATAGTTGATGAGCATCTGGCCGTTCTCGTCTGTGGGAATAAAACGGCGTCCCATCTGGATGCCTTCCACTCCGTAAACAGCAACTTTGATCATCAGCTGGGGTTTATCGAGGTAAAACCAGGCACTCAGCAGAGAAAGGGGAGGAAAGGCTTCCTTGCCACACTGGATAACGAGAGGCAGCCAGCGCACCACCCCGTCGCGGTCAGTGGTTACATTGAAATATCCAGAAGCGGCTGCTTTGCTGGTAAATATTTTCAGATTGCTCTCCGGTGCATAGGCTTTGATAAATGGTGAAACTCCCGTGTCCTGGCCTTCAAAAATAATGAGCGAGTACTTGGATGAGTTGATGCGGGCAAGCTGCTCTTTGATTTCTTTCTCGCCTATCTTATATCCCAGGCTGCCTTCGTCCATGTGAAAGAAATAGCCGAGGACCACCGAGGCGGCACAGTTGCCGATAGCCCTGGCCAGCAGCAGGTCATTATCTGCAGCCATCCTTGTTCGGGCTAAAAACTCAGACAGCAGATGATTCTTGATCTCTAGAGAGGCAACCTGTCTGTTCAATTCCCTGATCAAACTCAATTGCGAATTCTCGTCAGGCTCCAGGAAACCCACATCGAAACTGATGACCTTTGCTCCATCTTTGGAAAGGATATTCAATAGATCAGCGAACTTGGAGCGCGGCCAGGGCCAGCGTCCTTCCACATCGAGACTTTTCTCATCTATCAGTGCCAGGACTACGGGCGCGGTGGGTTGCACAGAACCGCGGGAGAGAAAACGAAGATCGTAAGTTTTCAACTCGATCAAATCGAGAATAGGTATTCCCACTAGAAACGACAGCACAACCAGGACAGTGATACCCAGTGAAATGGAAAATGGATTAAGGCTGAATAATGATTTCAGGCGAAATTTCATCACGAATTGTCCTGGTTAAGTATCTTTCGTCGCGGCAAGGTGCCGCTTCCTCTGTCTGGGTTACGGCAACGGTTATGAAGCCCTTTTCGTTCGTCGGTAACGTCAGTCGGCGTTTTCTTCGTTGCCGATAACCGATAACCTCATTTTCTTGACTGGCCAACGCAGGCTAAAGCCTGCGACTACCAACATATTGCCCAGACATTTACCGAGAACCAACAAAAGCTCATCGGCTTAACAGCTTCCCCCTGTCCGCCGTCTTGTCCGATGACTTGTCCGCCGAAGCCGGAGGCGAAATCGGAAGTCAAAGGCGAAGGCGGAAGCCGGGAGATTGCTGGTCGCGGCTAGAGATCCGCTCCTACAGATGAATCGCCAGCGTTTTAGGTACAATGTAGCCTGAACCTCGCATCCTCCAATTCGAAATTCGAAATCTATGACCCGCAACTCACAACCCTTTTTTAATGCGTTGCACAGCTCAGACACGGGTCGAATATACGAACGCAGCGGCCTATTAATCGTTCACCGGCTGGGGAAAGTCTGTCATTGTGGAGGTGTTTCTGAGCCAGATCTTTTATCAGCAAATTGATGTAGGCATTATTGAACTGAGTAGCCACCAGAAGCCGCATTCGCTCCAGATAGCCACGTTTGACTAGATAGCTGTGTACCAGTACGCCGCGGGGAGCCTCCAATACGCCAATGCCTTTACCGCTCACTTTGAAGTCAACATCCACCGCTGTCTGTTTGAGATCCACTTCCGTGAGAAGATGCTCAATTCGTTTGGCCGCCCAGAGGATCTCCGCCAACCGGCAAACATCGTAGCTTTCGAGATTGGCGGGCTCTTTTTCCTTGAAAGAAGCTACGATTTCCAGAGAAGCTATTTCCGGATCGTCCAGAAAGCCGCCTTCGAGATATTTTCTGGAAAACGGACCCACCAGTACCATGCCGGCAGGAAAGCCGAATGAGCGAAGATAGGGAAATTTGGCAAATGTCCATTCTGCCCTCATCTCGGCAACATTTTCCTCGAACTCTTCCCTGGCAAAGGTCGCCACAGTCCTGCCTTCCTTACTGTAGGCTCTGAAAACATCCTGCCCTTCGCGACCGTCGTATATCAGACAGAGGGCTTCCTGGTCAGGTGGCAGTTCGATGCTGTCCTGGTCAAGCTGAATTTTTCCAGCCTCCACCAGCAGTGTTCTCGCCCGTACTTGCACCTCAGCTGCAATTTGTTGCACCTGCTCCAGCTCACTCTCTGTAGGAGGTATGAGAAAACGTCCGATCCCCATGGCAACTGGATGCGAGGCGCGCTTGCCGAGCAGTTCCACTATTCTCTGTCCGGCCTTGCGCAGGGCGAACGCCTCTGTGGCAATCTCTGGATGAGTTTTCATGAGCTCGAAGACTCCTCCAGCTGCGCCAAGAAAGTCAGGAACCGTAAGGAAAAAATAGCTCAGGGCATGACTGCCTATCCATTCACCCAGGACGATGATCTCCCGCAGATTCTTTATTGAGGCCGGCACCTCCACTGAAAGTGCTTCTTCGATCGCCTTGAGGCTTGCGACCTGGTGAGAACTGCTGCACAAGCCACATACGCGGGATATGAGTTGCGGTACAAATTCCACCCGCCTTCCCTTGCAGAACCGTTCAAAGCCACGAAAGTCTCCCACCAGAAAGCGGGCAATTTTGATCTCGCCTTCTTCCACCTCAATGAGGATATCTGCATTTCCTTCTACACGAGTTGCTTTCTCGAGAAGAATCTTCCTACTCATCGTATCCTCGATGGGTCCAGGACCATGTTGTGAGAGAAGTTCATGAGGCTGTAACCACAGCTGCGCAGGATTCTCATGACTGTCTTCAGCTCTTCTTCGTCATGGTGGCAACGTCTTCGTAAGGAACTCAGGATTATCTGCTCGAGGGTCTCTCCCTTTTTCATACGCTTCAGGACCTTCGCTGATGGTCCCCGGCATCCCCAGCAGGGCAGGCCATTGCTGGGGCATATGGCACCGCAGCCCCCTTTGGTCAGAAAACCCAGGCACAGAGAAGCACCCGATGAGAAACAGAGAGCAGGGTCCCAGTCCTGCCGAGGGTAGACGAACATGGCATCAGCCTCCACTTTCCTGGGCTTTCGGCTGCATTCGGCACAGACGATCTGCCGCAGCTTCAGACTTTGTTGCTCTCCTCTCAGTTCTTTTACGAGTTGGATAAGGTAATCTATCCGCGCGGGGCAGCCCGGCAAGTAATAATCAACCCGGACAAAATCATCCAGCTTTCCAGCCCGACGAAGCAGGGCCATCTGGCTGCGTTGATAGGTTCCTCCAGCACCAGCTCTGGTACCAGATAGGTAATAGTCGAAAGGATCCTGAGTCTCGCCATAAGATGCTTCAACTATCTCTTCCAGCTCGAACATGTTGGCGAGACTGGGTATTCCCCCCTGGGCAGCGCAGGTGCCCCAGGCTACCAGGTAGTCGCTCTTGTATCTCACCTCTCGCAGCAGTTCCTCATCCTCTCGCATCCGCACCGCCCCATCTATTGCTACTATGTCTGCTTCAGAAATCTCGCTCTGATCCATCAGCATCGGACAGTAGACGATGCGAACGCGTTCCAGCAACTCTCCCAGCTTTTGTTGATCTTCCAGGAGCACTGCCGCACCACTACCGCAGGTAGAAAGCGACACCAATGCCATCCGGATTCGCTGCTCTTTTCGCAATGGTGGCAAAAGGCTCATCTGGACTATATCCACCCATTTCTCCGGATCAGCCATGGCCTGATGGAGTCGGCGCAACCGCAGGGTTAGAACCTGCAACACATAGAGTGCAAGGCCGGGATCGCGTTTCACTTTATTGAAAAAGGCACTTCGCATGATCGGCACCAACTGACAGCGCTCGGTCGCCACTGCGGATGCCGAGCGAGGTCGGCTGGTAAGAAGCGCCATCTCACCGAAAATATCTCCACGCCCAAGGCGAGTCAGGAAACATCGAACACCTCTCTTTTCCTGATAAATCTCGACCGCACCCTGGGCGATGATATACATGGCCTCGCCTGGATCACCCTGGCGAAAAATATTCTCGTAAGAATCGAAGGTAACGCTTTCTGCACGGGCCAGTGCCTTGATGTCCAGAGGTGCACTCAGGGGAAGCTGCAGAAAGGTCTCGCTCCCGTCATTACCCCGGCCGCGCCTTTCTTCGGTAAACGACAGCTGGCACTCCATCTGTCTTCTTTTTTCGAGAGCCACTCGCAAAGATTCACTTTCTTCAACCTTCCGCTGCAAGAGTTTGCTCGTCTCCTCAATCCTCCTGCTCAAAGCCCTGAGCAGATGAATGGCCACCCCAGGGTCCTGACGCACCCTTTCGAGCAACGTCTCCCGGGTGAGGTAAAGCAGTCTGCCTGATTTTATGACAGTTACTGTGGCTGATCTCGGTTTTTCGTCAACCAGGGCCATTTCGCCGAAGAAATCTCCTGCTTCCATGAGCCCCAGCACAACTTCCTGCCCCCCCTGAAGCTGGCTTACCTCCACCGCGCCGGACTGGATTATGTACATGGTGTCGCCCGGCTCCCCCTGACGACACACAACCTCTCCCTTTTCATAAAAAGTGCCGAATATTTCTTCGTTGTACGCCATGATGTCATTGCCTCACTGGTTGAGCACCGGTTGTGGACAATGGTTAACAGGCCCATATCTGGATAACGGTAAAGGCTAGGGCAACGGCCACGAAACCCGTATCGGTAAACGGCTCGCGGCAACGAAGAAAAAGCCAACCAACGTTACCGAATGCCGAAACGGGTTTCGTAACCCTGGCCGCAAACCGTGCCCCCAAAGCCTCACAACGCAGGCTAAAACCTGAGGCTACCAGCATATTGCCAAGACGTCTACCTAGAGCTGATAACCCACTGCCTCCCAATTCGAAATTCGCAATTCCAAATTCGAATTCCTGAAGCCCTTGCCATGAGCCCTGCGCCCTGTGCCTAACGCCTTTCCCAATAACTGACAACCAATAACAGCTCACCAGGTTCCCAGCCTCCTAGCTTCCAAGTCCTCCAGTGACCAATAACCCAACTAACCCGTCAAAACGGTTTCCCACACACCTCACAGATGTGCTGCCGACAAATCCACTCCTCGGTCCTGACTGCCAGTCTTTCACCAAGGATCTTGGAAATGTTGAGAAATAGCCGCGAACTTATGTGTGGGAAAATCCTTCGGAGGCGCTGCAATGATTCCCAATCTATACAGAGGACCTCGGATTCATTTACTGCAACCACATCAGCGGTGCGGCGCACCGCATTCACCAGGGCAATTTCGCCGAAGACATCACCAGGATGAAGCTCTTGCAATTGCTCTTTTCTGCCGTCTTTTCTATCCACTTCTGCCCTTGCAGTGCCATCCAGGAGCATATACATGACCCTCTCGAGCTCATTCTTGCGAATAATATACGAGCCGGGTGAAAATGTCTGGACGTGAGAAACCAGCACAATTTTCTTCATTTGCCACGAACTCATACCCTCAAAGAGCGGCGACTTTTTGACCACACGCTCGCGGAGATCCAGGGTGAGCATATCCCACAGAGTAATGAGACGTGTGGAGATCAACAGCACAGGCGTAAGAAACAAATCACCTATCAGGGCAAGCAGCATTACCAGAGCCGAAAGCACACCAAAGTAAATCACTGGCACAAAGTGAGAAAAGCTCAACAAGGCGAAGCCCACAGCCAGTGCCATGGAGGTTGTCATCACCGGCCTGATTTCGCTGTGAATAGAGGTCACCATAGCCTCTTCCTGGTCATTTAGTCTCTTCATTTCACTATTGTAGCGAACCATCAGATGAACAGTATCATCTACAGCGATGCCGATGGCTATAGCAGCAATCATGGCGGTGCCCGTATTCAGCGGGATGTTGGCCAGTCCCATGATTCCGAAGATGATAATGATAGGAAAAAGGTTGGGAATCAATGAGAGGAACCCCGCCTTGAATCGCACAAAGAGGAAGCTCATCAAAATGAAGATGACCAGAAGCAGCAAAGACAGAGATAGGGCTTGCCCGGTGGCCATGGTATCTGCCGCCTTGTTTATGAGAATTCCCTCACTGGTGACAGTATAAGAGACTCCGGGCCCCAGCGTCTTGCTCATGAAGCTCTCCAGGTCCTTTACCACCCCTCTGAGCTCGTGCGAGGAGGAAATGTTGTGCCGGACAATAATATTGGTTTTGCTGTAGTCGGCCGAGACGTACCGTTCCAGGTCATACCGTTGAAAAAGGAGAAGGTATTGAGCTATGAGGTCGGCAGATTCAGGGATCACATAGGCCTCATTTTGTCCTCCTTTCATCTCGCGATTTACCAGGGCTATGTAATCAGCCAGAGAAAGTGTTGCATCAATCCGGCCACCATCCTGCAAGTATTTCTCTATGGCAAAGATCTTGTCGAGCTTCTCTGGAAGCTTGAACGCTCCTGCCAATCCCGCATCCAGGGTAATAAAGAAGTTTTGCGCGCCGCTCATGTCCCGATGCAGCATTCTGCTCCTGACATTAATGGGAGAGTCCTGTTTGAAATAGCCCAACAGGTCATTATTCACCCTGATCTTGAGGCTGCCCATGCCAATGAGGTAGGCCCCGGCAAGGAGTCCCCAGAGCACCACACCTCTCCTTGTCCTTACCAGCCGCACCACCACCGTTGCTAGCCGGTTGAAAAAGGAGTGACCTGCAGCATTAACCTTTACTCGCCTCTGTGCCGGCGACTTTCTGTCGCCAAAATATCGAAGGTAGACTGGATCCACGGAGAGAGTTATCAAGAAATTTGCCGCCAGCCCAAAGGAGGCCACCAGGCCAAATTCTCGCAGCAGGGTTATCTTGTTGACGGCGATGGAAAGAAAGCCCAGGTAGGTTGTCACGGCAGTGAGCAAAATTGCCAGACCAACCTGGTGGGCCGTGTGTTCAATGGCAGCCATGCGCTCGTGGCCCGCCTCCAGACCGGCAAAATACTCAGAAACGATGTGCATGTCTTCAGTGGAGCCTATGACAATGATCAGAGACGGCACGATGACAGTGAGGACGTTTACCGGAATATCCAGCAAGGCCATGAAGCCGAGAGTCCAGATGATGCTCAAGCTCGCAGTCAGGCAGGGAATTATGGCTCCGTTGACGCTGCGCAAACAGACCATCAGGATGAGCAGCACTACCCCGATTGACAGAGGCACCAGGGTCAACTGGTCGCCAAGAATGAGTTCTGCCAGCTCAGTCCGCAGATAAGGCATCCCCAGCTGGAAGACCTCCTCTACCTGCCCCTTGAGGGGCTGGATGGCTGTTTCAATATCCGCAGTGATGCGTTTGTAATAATCAGTCGCACCGCTTTTCGGTTCGACCATGATGTTTATGGCCATGCCCTGGCCATCCCTTGATATCAGGGTTTTATACAGCAACGGGTTGTGGACGGCATCCTGGCGAATCAGAGCCAGTTCTTCAGAATCTTCTGGAATCCAGTCCAGTAGCGGCCCTGCAAAAATGACTCCGCCGTCGTTCTTGAGATTTACGGCATTGAAAAGGCTGTCTACCCTGGTGACGCCGGGAATATCCTGCAGAGCATAATAGACGGCTTGCACAGCCTGCAGCACTCCGGGAGTGAAAAGGTTCTTGTCACGGATATAGACAACCGTAACGTCGTCGCTGCCAAAAGTCTTCAGGGCATTCTGGTAGAGGTGCAGCTCCGGGTCGCCTTCAATCATCATACCCGAGGCTGAAGCATCTATCCTGGTGCGGAGGGCAAAATATCCAAAGAAAACGGTAATGGCCAGTATTATAGCCAGGACAAGCAAGCCATGGTCTCTGCACCATATCATAACCCTGGCCATAAGGAGCCTCTCAGAAAGAATCGGTTGCCATTACAAGCGGCGGTATCAATGAAGGCTGTGGGCAAATTCACGACTATGGAAGAGGATGCTTGCTGTCATCCGCCCCGCCTTCCATATCTCCAGTTCCAGCCCGTTTCACCTGACAGGCCTTCCGAGATTATCATTGTGGCGTCAGGGCGGTTTTTTAATTTACTTCTTTGTTTTGGCTTGTTTTACGTGCTTACCTTTCAGGATGAAATGGGTGGTAAACATTTCATTGGGCATATCTATATTGATCTTTCTTTCGAGAGATTTGAGAATGGTCTTGTGGCGGCGTTGGACGTTTTCCATAGTCCCCTGTTGGGGCCTCCATACTTCAGAGGTCACCTGCTCCCAGTCTGATCCCTGAAGTACTTTCAGTAACTTGCCGCGTTTATCATAAAACTCGGCTTTTGGAGAAAAAAATGTGTCCTGCCGAACCCAGATGATCCGTTTACTGTAACCGCTGTCTCTCTTGGCTTCTCTGGTATTCGGCACTGCCTCCACAACAAAGCATGGTTTGCCGTCAATGATCTCATCCGGCAGACGGTAATAGGCGTGCATGCTCAAATCATCTGTGCGCATGTCTTCATAAGCAAAATCAGTCCCCATAAAATAGGTTCGCTGATTTCCCTTGGCAATCCGCCGCAGATTCCCCAGGGCCGGCAGGTATAAGTACTGCTCATCTTCTTCATTCCTGTGCTGAATAAGCAACAGGGCTGTACCACGAACATCAGCGGGACTCAAGAATACCAGCAGGGTCCGATAAATATCCGGTTCTACTTCTTTGATATAACGGCAGACCTCTCTCTTTTCCTGGTTGCCCTGAGAGTCCACCAGTATCATTTCAAAAAGCTCTTGTTCCGTCCTGGTCTTCTGCCGCCGGCCCGCTTCTTCCAGAATCTGTCGCCCGCTCATTTCCACAGCCGGACTGAAGGCGGGAATACACAAGAGTCCTGTGAGGAGCAGCGCCACCATTCTCAACATCATAAGGTACCCTCCCGCTGTGCACTCTTGGGTGTTCAGTGCTTATCCAATCGAAATGCCCCGAGTCGGAGCAGTTTCTAAATCCGAGATAGCCAAATTATGTGTCATTAAAAGGCCCGGACAAAACAAGACATATCTTGGTCAGAATGTATATACCCTTTTTGATACTACAAAGATGCCAGGATAGCAAGATGCAAGGCACATGGTGCAGGGTGCCGGGTAAAGATGCCTGGCAACGTGACTCGTTTTCTTGCTCTGTCAGTACCACACCTCTAACGTGAGCCGTTTACCCAAATGCGCTCCATAACCCCACCCAACAACAGAACTGGCAACACCTGCCAACCCAGGCTAAAGCCTGCGGCTACCTGAGATATCTGACTATGCTATTTGCGGAGCAGCCACTCCCGCCAAGCACCTCCGCTCGAGGACCCCGGTTGCGGTCAGGGTTACGATGCCCGTTTCGTCCAGCGGCCACGGCTTTCGGCTATTCTTATTATCTCAGACATAGGCCAATCAGAACAGCCCTCCTGGTGAGACGGCGGGAATGGCTGCGCAGCAAAGAGCATTCGGAGCTACCGACAACTCATTTCTAGGAGCTCGGCTACGGTTACGGTCACGAGGCCCGTTTCGGCTCTCGGCAACGGCTCTCGGCTATTTACCTGGAAAAACTCATGGAAAAAACCTCCAAGTGTAACGGCAGGAATGGCTGCGCAGCAAAGAACATTCGGAGCCACCGACAACTCATTACCCGCCAAAAGAACAACCAAGGTTAATATGAAAACATGCCATGCCCAAAGGCCAACTGCGGCTGCCTGGAATTTGCGACTATGTTCTTTGCGGAGCAGCCCTTCCTGCCAAGCACCTCCGCTCGAGGACCCCGGTTGAGGTCAGGGCTCCATAAGCCTGCCCAACAACAGAACTGGCAACACTTGCCAACCCAGGCTAAAGCCTGCGTTGTCCTGTGTTGATATCGATTTCGAGAAGCAATAGTCCCGTGGCACCGTTGTAATAGCGGCCGCAGGCTTGGCTTTGAGGCTAGCCAGCAGCAGCGCGGCGGTAAAGGGGGTGCACTTTTATTTTGCCGTCAACCGATAACCGATAACCCTCTCCCCTATGCCTTGCGCCCTGCGCCTTGCGCCTTTTCCAATAACCGCTGTTCCATAGAGACCAGGGGGCGCACCCTGATGCCAGCCTGTAATCCTTCAACAGGGCATTTGTTTTCACAGATACCGCAGCCGATACAACGATCTAGAATCACCACTGGCAGCTTCACTGTGACCACTTTCCCATGGGGATTCATCTTTTTCTGGGGTCTCAGCACTATCGCCTTGGGCGAGGTGGGACAATGCTCTTCGCAAACCAGACAGTTCTGTCCACGAGCGTAAGGAATGCACCGACTCGGATCAGTCACTGCTTTGCCGATCACAGTGCGCTGCTTTTCAGCCACCGAAAGTGCCCTGATGGCCCCTGTGGGGCAGGCCTGACCGCAAAGAGTGCAGTGAAACTCACAGTATCCCTGGCGGGGAACAAGGCTTGGTGTCCACAAGGCATCGAGGCCACCTTGCAATAGGAGCGGCTGCAGGCCGTTGGTGACACAGACTTTCATGCAGGCACCGCAGCGAAGGCAGCGCTGCAGAAACTCAGATTCTGGCAAGGCGCCAGCAGGCCTGATAGCTTGTGCCTGCGCCCGCTTAGATCCCACCTTGAGCAGGGGCAAAGATACTGCAGCGCTCACGACTGCCAGAACGATCCTCCGTCTACCAATGTCGGGATGCGGCACTGCTGGCTGGGAAGCTTTGAACCTGTATTGCACCCTATTTTCCCGGCAACTGACCTGGCAGCTCATGCAGAGAATACACTCTCGGAGATTCTGACGGCCGCTCTCTGTTGCAAATGAATCCATTTTACACAGAAACTTGCACTCGCCACAGTCCCCGCAGAGTTTGGCGGGCAGGCGGCGCAGACGGCGCCAGCGGGCGAACAAGCCAAACAGGGCTCCCAGGGGACAGAGGTTCTTGCACCAGAATCTGCGTTCAACCAGTTCGAGGAGCAACACTCCTATGAAGAGCAGGCCAGTAAAAACTAGTAAATGATAGGACAGGGCGCGCTCCGCCAACAACGGCCCCTTCAAGACGCTATAGATGGCATCCAGACTATCGCCCCATTTTTCCGGGGAGAGTCCGAACAACAAGTCGAAGAGCCGCTCTCCGGAATAGGAAGCAGCTGGATAGATTGCCAGAGCAAGAGAACGGAAAAAGAGTGCCAGAGGATCAAAGATGCCAATCCAGTTAAAGCCAAAGATCGCCAGTACAATCAGGACTAGCAGCAGGAGGTATTTGATCAGGCGGTAAGAGGGAGAGAGGTTGCCAGGTTGTCTCCCACGCCGTGCATTCAGGGCTGTACCAATGCCATCGAACAGGGCCCCCAGCGGGCAAATCCAGGCGCAGAAAAATCTGCCCAACAAAACTGTCAGCAGTAAAACAGCCAGGGCAGGCAGAAAAAACCACGTCCATCGCCAGGAAGCAACGATCTCAGATAACCAGAGAAGGGGATCGAGCCGAAAAAAAAGGTGAAGCGGGCCCTGCAACAGATTTTGATCCTGGTAACGGTAGCGAAGAAAAAGATAGAGGAAAAAACAGAGTGAAATTACCTGGCTGAAACGGCGAAGCCACAGCCACGCCAACCCACGCTGGCGCAGGCCGTTCCCCGACTGCTCGCTCATACTTCCACCAGGTTGATTTTGTTCAGGTCTATCTGGCCAAAACCCATCTGATATCCGTAGCGAATGTAACCGATGTCCTCACCTTGCAGGCCAAAAAGGGTGGCTGCATAAGAGTCGACCGCTACGGGATCAGCACTGGCCGCTACCCGGTTGAGCACCCGGACATCATCCAGGCTGCCCCCCGAAGGTCCATTTGCCACCATCATGTGGGTGGCATCTATAATGCTCAGATCAGCCCGCAAACCAGTGTTCAGATCGGCAATGTGCTGATGCAGACCGCCCACGTGCAACCGCTCCCGCCGTCCGCCCACCAATCCCATGATGTTTTTCATGCTCAAGCTCAAACGGGCACTGCCATGCTGCTTTGCAGGGGCAGCGACAATCAGGACGTCAGCCTCCAGAGCATCCCGGTAAAAGGGCCACTGTTTCAGGGAAACTCCGCGGGGTAACTTCACTTCCACAAAGCGCCTGGGATTCAAATGTTTGATCTTTGCCCTGTCACTGCCAATACTTCTAACTGCATCCAGAATGCCACTATCCCTATAGCACCGCCGCGGATCGTTGCAAGGACGATCCATCACAGTTACCTCTCCGGCTCCAGCTTCGAGACAGAGCTCCACCAGCCGTTTCACCACCAGCGGATTAGTATTGGCGCCAAACTCCGGCCTCCTGTCCCAGCTGATATTCGGTTTGACCACCACCCGCTGGCCGGGCTTGACAAATCGTTCCATACCCCCCAGGGCATGCATGATGTCGGTAAGCAGGCGAGAATAATCCTGGTTAGTGCCAGTTGCCACCCGAGGCAAATCCGGAGCAGCCAGGGCAAATTCAGAGAAAAACTTCTGGAAGAGGCTTCCATCCAGACCAAGAGCCATGGCGAAGGTGGCAAGCATTCTCTTGAGAAAAGTTCTCCTTCGCATACCTCTCTCCTGAAATCCATATGCAAATACGCTAGCACCTTTTATATCAGCATGCAAGAGTTACTTTACCTTAAAAGAATCATATTCATGTAAGTGTGTACAAAAATGTTCATGAGACTTTCTAGACGATCTCTCACTGGTAATGCATCCGCCATACCAGCCTATCCTTTTGGTGCAATACTCCTTCGTTACTGCTGGGTCAGATAGGGAAAGCTTCATGGGGTGTTCTCTATATGAGTGCTCACCTCTTCCAGCACCAGCTCCAGAAGCTTCGGCATCTTCGCTGCTACAATCGGGCTCAGTTCCATGCCCCAACCGATCACTGCTGGTTCCATGCCGTAGATCACCGCAGGACCAATTTGATAGCCCATCAATTCCGCCATCTTCATCAGATGAGCAAAATCCACCTGGTGTAGACTCAGGGGTTGCTCTTGATTTTCTTGCAGGTCTTCAGGCCGACAGCGGTATATGTCCCCAGGCTCACCGCCTGCTTTTATTACATCTATAATGATTACCCGGCGCGCCTTGTGCAGATGCGGCAGCAGGTCTAACGTGGAAGTACCGCCATCCACTACCTCCACCTCTGCTGGGAGCTTGCGCCTCATCAGCTCCTGAACAGCATGAATGCCCACACCCTCGTCTGACATGAGAAGATTGCCAACACCAAGTATGACGATTTTGCCTTCAAACATTTTCCGCTACCCTTTTGACTATTACGCTGACGGCCAGGGCTATGAGGTCAGTTTCGACTAGCGGCTATGTCAATCGGTTCTTTATTCGTTGCTGTGACCCGTTTACTGTCGCGGCAAGATGCCGCTCCCACAGAAAGAAATTGTTGCTCATATCCTTCTGTGGGAGCAGCGTCTCGCTGCGATACCTCAATCGGCCAATCATTACACCTTGCCGTCAACCGTCTAACGAAACGCGCTTCGTAACCGTAGCCACAAACCATGCTCCAAAGCCTCACAACGCAGTCTGAAGCCTGCGGCTACCAATATATTGCCAAGACGTCTACTGATAACCAATAAGCGATAACTGACAATCCCAAAAAAGAGGCTGCCCAGAACATCCTCTGAGCAGCCCCCCAATCGAGCAGTTTAACTTTTCCGAGATCAAGCAATCTTGAACTCGTAGCGCTTCTTGCTGTCAAGGTGCAGCACGTGCACCGCACATCCCAGTCACGGGTCAAAGGCGCGTACCACCCTCACCACGTTCACCGGATTCTTCGGGTCAGGAACAGGCGCTCCGATAAGGGCCTGCTCAATCGGTCCCGGAATGTCCTTGTCATCCCTGGGGCCAGCGTTCCAGAGCGTCGGTGAAACCACTTGATAGTTGTCTATCTTTTTGTCCTTGATAACGATCCAGTGAGTCACCGAACCCCGGGGCGCTTCGTTCAGTCCCATGCCCTTCGATGAGGCTGGAATTGGCGCCTCTTTGTAAGTGGCAGCTCCTGGCTTGAGCTGCATAGCCCACTCTATGCACTTGTCGACTATCAGGGCACACTCTTCGGCCCTGGCCGCATGGCGTCCCATTATGGAGAATGCCTTGTCGCCCAGAGCGCGGAATGGCACCTCTTTGCTGGTGGAAACGCCGAGGAACCTCTTGGCATGATCGCTCACCGGTGGATTGGTGATCCACATTCTTGCCAGCGGGCCAACCTCGTGCGGTTTACCGTTATACCGAGGTGCCTTGATGAAGGAGTAAGCGCCCGACTTGGGGTACATGGGCACAGTGCGACCTTCAAATGGGTGCAGGTTGGTGTAGTTTTCAAACCAGGAATGTTTTACCTGCTCCCTGATAAGCATGGGATCTAATGGGTAGTCTTTCCCTTCTGTGTACACCCCACGTTTGAGAAGGTGAGTCTTGTCCTCGTTGTCCAGTGGAAAGACGCCGGTGGAAAGGAAATTCTTGCAGCCGGTACCTACTTCGAAAAGATCCATGTAGACTCCAGCCACCTGGTACACGGTTGGCACATAGGTTTCGTGGACAAACTTTTGAATTTCTTTCATGCGCCATACATAGTCAACGATCATGTCTGCCGAAGGCTTCTCTGTTGTGCCGCCAACCACAACACCCTGCACATGAGGCATCCTGCCGCCAAATATGGCCAGGGCCTCCTGAGCCTTCATCCTCATATCCAGCGCCTTCAGGTACTGCTTTACGGCTGCGTCATTAACGGCTTTAGGCAGACGATACACATCAGGCCCGTCGTATCGTGGCACGAAGGGGGCGATTTCAGGCCCCTTGACGTAATCGAGAGCAGCCAGATGATAGAAATGAAGGATATGGGACTGCACGTAGTTGGCGCCCAAGATGAGGTTGCGGATAATGCGGCCATTGGTGGGCGGGGTAACGCCGAAGGCATCATCCAGTGCCAGCACCGAAGCCTGGCAGTGACCGGTGGGACAGACGCCACAGATGCGCTGGCTGATCTGGCTGGCATCGCGCGGATCTCTCCCCTTGAGTATGATTTCGAACCCTCTGAACATACCGCCGGTCGTCTTGGCATCGACTACTTTGCCGCCCGCCACCGTCACCTCCACTTTGAGATGCCCTTCGATGCGGGTTACCGGATCCACCACAATCTTTTGGGGCCCGGCAGCCGCTGCAGCTGGCGCAGCTTTCTTGCCGCCCGACGGAGTAAGACAGCTTGCCATGTTCTCTCCTCCTTATTTTCCCTATCCAAGAGATTCGTAGATAGGCTCGTATTTATCCCAGAAATCCGGCTGGACGCAGCCTATGCACAAAGCGTTCTGGACGCACCAGTTGACACCGTTGTTCCAACGCCTCTTCCAGCAGTCAGCATAGGTTTCCGGCCCCTTGCAGCCGAGTTCGTAGCGGCATCCTTCGTCGCCAAACTTTTTGGCGAATACACCGTATTCGAAGTAGCCACGGTAAGGGCAATTGTCATGAATCAACTGGCCATAAAAGAGAAGAGGCCGGCCAAGTTCATCAAGTTCTGGGATTCCGTAGAGCAGAACATGGGCGAGCGTCCCCACCATCCAGTCGGGGTTAGGCGGGCAACCGGGAATGTTGATGACCGGCGTCTTTATCCCGTATTCTTTGAAAATTTCCATGACGCTCTTGGCGCCAGTAGGGTTTGGTCTTGCCGCTGGAATGCCACCGTAGCATGCGTCGGTACCCACTGCTGCCACGGCTGCAGCTTTCCTGCCCAGCTCTACCACTTCGGTCAAAATTGTTCGGGTATTGCCGTGATACGTGCCTACCTGACAATACATGCCATCCTTGTCCGTGGGAATCGAACCTTCCACCACGAGATAAAATTTGCCAGGATATTCCTCTGCCGTCTTTTCCATCGCCTCGATTGCCAACTCACCAGACGCAGCCATGACAGTCTCGTGGAACTTCATACTGATTATCTTGGTGAGCACCTCTTCGATGGTAGGGTGCACCGTGTTCAGGATGGATACCGAGCACCCCGTACAACCCTGTCCCATGATCCACACCACAGGCGGATTGCCGGCAGCCGCTTTCTCCAGAGCCTCTACAATGGGGGCCGGAGCCAATTGGGAAAGGCCGACACCCGCAGCGGAGGCCCCGCACAGCTTGATAAATTCTCTTCGAGATAGACTCATCTAAAACCCCTCCATCCACTTCATGTTTATCAGCTCTTTGCTCCCCTCAAATAAAACTACCCGCTATCCCTCCTTTCCTAGAGAAATGTAACTCCAACAAGATATTGCTCAGGTGCCAAATAAACCCCCGCAGTGCTGCTTGAACCTCTGCACAGGGGCATATTCTGGCTTCAACTTTAAGACCTCGAGCTATCGCCAAAAGCCTTTTGGGCTGTACAACTAACAGCTATTCGATGCAAATAAGTACGTCAGTTGATCAAGAATCGATTACGTTTGTGTTCTCAGGTTATGACTGGTGAGAAAATATGGTCTATTGGATGCTTCGTGCTTGTTCTTACATAAACTATGATGTAGCACTCTGTATATATGAGCAGAAAGTTTTTGTCAAGAGAGCCGGGGGTCCTGTTAGCCCGGATTGAGATTTTTTTTCTGGATTTCTGCAGTGGTTTTCTCGATTTCGACGGCAACGGCATGAAAAACATCCAGCAGCTTTCTGGCCTGTGGAGTTAGCTCCATGCCTCGTTTCCCGGGTTTGATTTCTACCAGGGGCTCACCCAGCCGCTGTTCAGAAGCTCGCAGCTTGCCCCAGGCCGCCCTGTAGGATATGCGGCAGACTCTTGCTGCCTCTCGCAGGGATCCCTTGCGATCAATTGCTTCCAACAGCATACAGCGACCTTTGCCGAGTACAAGACCGCCATTTTCCTCGAGCCACCACTTTACCTTGAGCTCCATGGACTTTCCCTTGTTATGGCATATGTCGTTCGCATCTCATTCTGGATAGGACTTATCATGGAACTGTGATTCAATCAATCAACATCTGAAAACAGTTGACAGGGTCTGCAAAAGAATCTACAATTCACCCATTACAAGTGCAGTATTTTATTAGAAATTTTCTCTTACCGGATTGGAGAATCCTCAAATGTTCGGAATAGGGATGCCAGAACTTCTTTTGATTCTGGCTATCGCCTTGATTGTGGTCGGGCCCAAGAAGCTGCCCGAGTTGGCTCGCGCCCTGGGCAAAGGCATCAACGAATTCAGGCGAGCCACAAATGAACTCAAAGACAGTTTAGAGGTGGACAGCGCCATTTCCGAGGTCAAAGAGACCATAAGCGAGGCCAAGGCACAAATGGCAGACGTCAAGATCCCTCCTGAACCTTCCAGCAAGGCAGAGGACAGCGCGGAAACCGGCGACACCCTGGAAAACGACAATACAGAAACCGATTCGCCCGCCTCTGCAGCTCCTGAGAAACCGTCCCATGGCAGAGAATGAGACTCTCGATGACAAGATGCCTTTCACCGAGCATCTCGAGGAACTGCGACAGCGCCTTATTGTGTGCTTCGTGGCCATCGGTGTTGGTTTTGTAATCTGTTACTTTTTTGCCAAGCAGCTCTTTGCCATCCTCATGCGGCCCCTCATCCAGGTCATGCCTGCGGGTGACAAGCTCATCTTTACTGCTCTTCCTGAAGCATTTTTTACTTATCTCAAGGTGGCATTTCTGGCAGGGGTTGGTCTTGCTACCCCGGTAATCATTTACGAATTCTGGCGTTTCATCGCCCCGGGTCTCTATCAGAAAGAACGACGGGCCCTCCTGCCAATCGTGCTTTTTTCTACTTTCTTTTTTGTAGGAGGGGCGCTTTTCGGCTATTTCGTGGTGTTTCCTTTCGGATTCAAATTCTTCATCGGTTTTGCCAGCGAAAACATCAAGGCGCTGCCGAGCATTCGAGAATATCTCAGCTTTGCGGCCAAACTACTTTTTGCTTTTGGTCTAATTTTCGAACTGCCGCTATTCACCTTCTTTCTAGCAAGGCTGGGCCTGGTAGATGCGAAGCTGCTGAGAAGCAAACAGAAGTATGCCATTCTCATTATTTTTGTAGTCGCAGCAATCCTCACTCCACCTGATGTGGTCACCCAGATAATGATGTCAGGTCCTCTCATCCTGCTTTACGAATTAAGCATATGGATTGCCAGGATATTTGGCAAGAAATCACCTGCGGCTGAAGAAAAGGAAGAACCTGCTGCTTGAAACTGCAGTGAGGGCTACGGCTACGGTTACGAGGCCCGGTGAATCACTAGGCAACACTGGTTGGTGGCAAAATGAAAGTGCCCCCCTTTCACTAGCCAATTGCTGCGGCTAACCTGAAGGCTGAGCCAGCGCCCAGTATTAGATTGGCGCCATGGCGCAATTGCTTGCCGAAATAGCTATCAACACAGGACAACGCAGGCTAAAGCCTGCGGCTACCAACTCGTTGCCGTTGCCCTTTTGACGTGCTCGGCTAGGGCCAGGGCTACGAGGCCCGTTTCGGCTGGCGGCCACGGCTTTCGGTTTATCTTGACCTACAACAAAGGTCAAAGAGAAAAGCCCTCCCAGGGAGACGGCAGGAATGCCTGCGGAGCAAAGAACATTCGGAGCCACCGACAACTCATTTCGGGGAGCTCGGCTACGGCTACGGTCACGATGCCCGTTTCGGCTTCCGGCCACGACTCTCGGCTCTTCCTTCGTTGCTGTGACCCGTTCACCTTCGCGATAAGATGCCGCTCCCACGTTTATCGGTTACGGCCAGGGTTAGGATGCCCGTTTCGGTTCTCGGCCACGGCCCCCGGCAAATCTTCATACGCAACATTGCTCAATGGAAACACCCTCCTGATGTGATGGCAGGAATGGCTGCGCAGCAAAGAACATTCGGAGCCACCGACAACTCATTTCTAGGAGCTCGGCTACGGCCAGGGCTACGAGGCCCGTTTCGGCTGCCGGCCACGGCTCTCGCCTAATCTTGTTATCCGATACTTAAGCCAATGAGAACAGCCATCCTGGTGAGACGGCAGGAATGTCTGCGGAGCAAAGAACATTCGGAGCCACCGACAACTCATTACCCGCGAGGTGAATTGCCGAGGTTGATATGAAAACATGCCATGCCCAAAGGCCAACTGAGGCTGCCTGAAATGCGCGACTATGTTCTTTGCGGAGCAGGCCTTCCTGCCAAGCACTTCCGCTCGGGGAGCTCGGCTACGGCCAGGGCTACGAGGCCCGTTTCGGCTGGCGGCCACGGCTCTCGGCTCTTTCTTCGTTGTTGTGAGACGTTCACTTTTGCTGCAAGATGCCGCTCCTACTTTAGAACCACCAGACACTAGGCAGCATGCAGCAGACACCGACTGAATTGTTCCTGACAACCGATACCCAATGACCCATAACCAGCGGTGTTCATGAATCCAGCTTGACAAAATTTTCACATTTCGGTATACATCATATATTGTATATGCATTATTCTGTGGGTGAGGTTTTGTTTGACGAGGCTACCTCGAGAAAGGGGGTGAAACAGAGTCATGGGTCGAAAAACTCTGATAGTACTCGCGATTGCGGCTTTTCTGAGCGGTGCGGTGTTTTTGAGCTTGAGCGGTGCAGCAGACGCTCCCAAAGTGCCTGATGTGATCAGCCTGAAGTCAACCCTGTGGACGACTCACACCAAGAGTGCCGTGGAATTCCACCATAAAAACCACATTGAAAAGTACAAGATTGCCTGTACCGAATGTCATCACCACTATGAGGGCGGCAAGAATGTCTGGAAAGAGGGGGATCCTGTCAAGAAATGCCAGGATTGTCACAACGAGCCCACCGTGAAAGGCGAGATGAAGCTGCCGCCGGACAAGAAAAAGCTCAATCTAAAACTTGCCTTCCACAACAATTGCATTGGCTGTCACAAGAAGCTGAAGAAAGAAGACCGGAAAAAGTACGCCAAAATTCCGACAACTTGTGCCAAATGTCATCCAAAGAAAAAGTAACAGAAAAACTGTTATAATTGCAGCCAGAGGATTTGCTGCTGTTGAGCTAAACAACCGGGGCCTTTTGAAAGTGGCCCCGGTTGTTTTTTTCCTAGTGAGTCAACTGCGACCCCAAAACTTTTCAAGCCCAGATGTTTCACAAAAGATCAGACTTCTTCTACAGTGATGGCTTCCACCGGGCAGACTTCAACACAGCTTTCGCAACCGAGGCATTCATCGGCCCTCTCTGGCTCTGCCTTACCTTCCACCAGATCGTAGACGTCAACAGGACAGACATCAACGCACTCGCCGTCACCGACACATTTTTCCTTATCCACAGTAATCTGCCACATACGTTCCATCCCTCCTGCCAGACAGCTGTTTGGCTTGATCTTTCTTTATGCCAGTAAAGCAATACCAGACCATCAGGGTTTCCTTTCGCTACAGACAGAAATCTCCGCTAACAATACCCTCTCTCCCGACAATAGAAAAGCCGGAGTCCTGTTTGCAGGACTCCGGCTTTCAAAGCTTTTCTATGAACATGAACATCCGGGGTGCGAACCGTGCTAGACTTCTTCCACTGTAATCGCACCTGCCTCGCAGACCTCGACACAACTCTCGCAACCCAGGCACTCCTCGGCATTCACTGGTTCGGACTTGCCGTCCTCTATTTCGTAGACATCCACTGGGCAGACCTCTACGCATTCCTCACAGCCTGTACACTTGTCCTTATCCACAGTTACTTCCCACATCGATTCGTCACCTCCTTAAGAAGTTCTGCGTTTACCTCACCAAAATACGGTTCCAGGTAACTCTTAAGATAAACAATGATTCCAAGTGGTTAATGCTTTAAAATCTACCTAGCATCTGCCAGCGCCCAATCTATCGTGAATATTTTCTTTTGTCAACCTTTTCTCGCTACCGCCGCGTCTCGTTTTTGATCCTGGAGCGTACGAGGCAAAAGATCTACACAGCAAAAACGAGGTGCCTTTCATGATTTCACTGGTCGAATCGGCTCAGTATTCCTTTCCCAGAGCAAAGAGCTGGGTTGCAAGCGCCTTTTCTATACTTGTAGATCAATCAGCCGTCAAGTGTTATTCTTTTGATCCGTATGCGGACTTCTTTACCAGCTGGGGGAAAACTATGATCAAATTCACTGGCATTCATCACCTGGCCATGGTTACGGCAGACATGGACCGAACCATTCGCTTCTGGCGCGATCTTCTTGGCATGCGACTGGTTGCTGGTCTCGGCAAACCTGGCTATCGTCACTATTTTTTTGAAATTTCTCCACATGACCTGCTCGCTTTTTTTGAATGGTCTGGAGCCGAACCCGTGAAGGAAAAGGACCACGGCTACCCGGTGGCTGGTCCGGTGATCTTTGATCACGTCTCCTTCGGTGTAGAAAGTGTGCATGATCTCTGGGAACTCAAGAACAGGCTCGAGTTGGCAGGCTTCTGGGCCTCAGAAATAATCGACCATGGCTTTATTCATTCACTCTACTCTTTCGACCCGAACGGAATTCCCATAGAGTTCAGTCATTGTGTGAAGGGGGTCGATATCCGCAAGGAGCCCACAATGGTGGACAGGTCGCCTTCAGCAGCAACCAGAGAAGGACCCGAGCCTTCTTTAGACTGGTGGCCCATCTCGGAAAAGGGCGAATTCGAGGAAGATCGGCAGGTCTATCCTGGGGAGGGCCTGGAGCTGCTACGTGCCGACAAGAACATCTGGCTTAAATAAAAATGGCCCCCACCTCGAGCTGGGGGCCATGAATGCCACTATGGAGCAGTGTGAATGGTTGCTAGGCCGTCTCCTCTTTCACGGTGATGGCAATTTTATAGAGAACCGTGAGGATCAGGAAGCCGGTGGCCCACACCCCTAAAGTAATGCCGATTTCAGGGGGTGTAGGGGCGTATTCGGTGATTTTTTCGAATGGATCCGGAATAAAACCGGCAATCACCAGGGTAATTCCCTTTTCTATCCACAAAGACAGGAAGACCATGGCGCAGGCAATGGCCAGGGTGGTGTCGTTTTGTCGCAAAGAGGGAGTGAGCAGCATCAAGGTGGCTATCAAGATGAGAACCACAAAGGCCCACCACCAGGCAACCAGGTTGCTGTGTCCATGCAGACCGGTAAACAGGTAAACAAACGTGCTGGTATGGCCTGGAATCTGGCTGTAAAAGGCGGTAAACAGTTCAAGGATGACGAAGAAAATACTGATGATCGTCGCATAGAGGACAATATTGGTCAGCTTCTGAATAGCAACTTCCCCCGGATCGAACTTGGAGACCTTTCTGACAATCATGCAAAGGAGGATAAGCAGAGCCGGACCAGCAGCGAATGCTGAACCGAGAAAGCGGGCGGCCATGATGGCCGTGAGCCAGAAGTGCCTGCCCGGCAAACCAGCATATAGAAACGCCGTAACAGTGTGGATGCTCACTGCCCAGGGTATGGACAGGTAAATAAAAGGCTTGATCCAGGCGGGCGGCTTTACCTGTTTCCGTTCCGCGGCCAGCACAGTCCAGCCGATCAGGAGATTCAAGAACAGGTAGCCATTCAGCACTATCATGTCCCAGAACAGAATCGAATTTGGCGTGGGGTGCAGAATTACATTCAGGGCCCGCATGGGTTTGCCAAGGTCCACCAGAATGAACATCAAACACATGGAAACCGACGCGATAGCCAGAAACTCCCCCAGGATGGTAATCTTGCCAAATTCTTTGACGTTGTGAAGGTAATATGGCAGCACCACCATCACCGCCGAAGCCGCCACCCCAACAAGGAAGGTGAATTGAGCAATATAGAGTCCCCAGGACACATCTCTGCTCATGCCGGTTATGGTCAAGCCCTTGCTCAGCTGATAGAGGAAACAGCTGGCACCCAACCCATGGAGACCAAACAAGAGAAACAACAGTCCCCAGTATTTCTTGCTTCCTTTGAGCGCAGTCTCAAACATAGCCACCTCACACTAAGTAGTAAATGTTGGGGCTTGTCCCCAGTTCGGCCTTGCGACGAATGGCAAATCGTGTGCGAAGCACTTCCCTGATCTCAGAGTCCGGGTCGTCCAGGTCACCAAAAATGAGCGCTTTGGTATCCGCAACCGCTTCCACGCAGGCAGGAGGCAACCCTTCAGCCAACCTCTCATCGCAAAAAGTGCACTTTTCCACCACGCCCTTTCCCCGCAAAGGATACTTCGGGTTGGGCGGTTCATTCTCCTTCCAGTATGTTGCCTTGGCATCCCTCCAATTGAAGCTGCGAGCCCCAAATGGGCAGGCCGCCATGCAGTACCTGCAGCCTATGCAGCGGTGCTGATCCATCATGACCACACCATCAGGCCGCTGCCAGGTTGCCCTGGTAGGGCACACCCTCACGCAGGGCGGGTTGCTGCAATGATTACAAAGGAGGAGAAACGGCTTCTCGTGGATCTCCTCCGGCAGGTAGTCATACTCTTGACCGGGAAATACGTGCTCAAAAGAATCATGCCAGATCCACTTGATCTCTTCCTCCGAATTATCGTACTGGGGGATGTTGTGCTCCCGGTTGCAAGCGTCAATGGCCTTCTTTACTGTCTCTTCGTCAAGCTTTGCCACGTCTACAGCAATGGCCCATCGCTTCCCTGTCAGAGCTTTGCTGTCTGTGGTAAGCTCCTGCGCACCCAGTTCCACTCGCTCAAACAGGTCGAAAGCTGACAGGGCCCCCAGCCCTGCCATGGAGATACCCACCAACTTCAGAAAGCGTCGTCTGCTGCTCTCCATTACTTCGTCTCCTTCGGCTCAATATGGCATTCCCAGCAGTAGGGGGTCACATCCATATAATTATGGCACTTGTCGCAGAACTTGCTCTTGTTGGAGTGACACTCCAAACAGGTGTTTTGCAAACTTACCGTATAGTGCTTGCCAGTGCTGGACAAATACACCCTTTCAGCTTGACGTACGGCAGCATTTCTCCACTGGTCAAGCAGCTGCATGTGATATTCAGTCATATACGCCTTGGACTCCACGCATTGTTTAGCTTGCTTGGCCTTGGGTGAAAGTTCAGGCTCGGGAGCCGGCCCGTGTCGTACCAGCCCAATCAAGAAGGGAGAAGTGAAAAAGATGACAAACACGACGATGCCGGTGATGACCTTACCTTTATCATACATCTTCCTCGTCCTCCTCTTCTTCCATGCCAGGCAAAGGTTCTCCACGGAGGTCCATGGTTCTCTTCTTCTCCCCCTTTAGTATGAGGGCATTGGCGACCAACTCGTGAACACCGGTAACGTCCACTTCTGGTACCCAATACTCCATCAAGGGTGGCAGGGTGGCCCTGTCTATAGCACAGATGCAGGCCAGCATGTTGACCCCGTACTTATCATGAACGTACTTGACTGCATTTGCTCTTGGAAAACCTCCCCTCATTCGCATATCCATATATTCATCTGTGTTCAAACCGGAACCCCCACCGCAACAGTAGGTCTGCTCCCTGATGGTATTCGGCGGCATCTCATAGAAATTATTACAGACGTTCTTGATAATATAGCGTGGCTCCTCAAAAATCCCCATTGCCCTGGCTGGATTACATGAGTCATGAAAGGTAACCTTAAGATGATCGTTTCGGCTCGGATCGAGGTTCAGTTTGCCGTGTGTGATGAGATCAGCGGTGAACTCGGTGATATGAACCATCTTTGTCGACTTGGCATTCTCAAACTTGGTTCCTGTAATTGGCGAAACAGGTTCTTCAAGGAAATCGGCAGGGCCATTAAAAGTGTCCATGTACTGGTTGACCACCCTCCACATGTGGCCGCACTCTCCGCCAAGAATCCACTTGACTCCCAACCTTTTGGCTTCGGCGTACATTTTGGCATTGAGCCTCTTGGCCATCTCATGCGAGGTAAAGTAGCCGAAATTACCGCCTTCCGAGGCATACGTACTCCAGGTGAGGTCGAGCCCAAGATCCTGTAGATAGTGAAAAAGCATCATGTAACCCATGCAGGTATAGGTACCAGGGTCAGCAAAGACATCACCGGAGGGTGTGATAAAAAGAATCTCAGCGCCCTTTCTGTTAAAGCTTGGTTCAACTGTGACTCCCGTTATCTCCTCTATTTCCTCAGAAAAAAACTCCAGCATGGAAACGTAGGCATGTGGTTGGATGCCAAGGTGATTCCCCGTACGGTAGCAGTTAGCCACCGGCGCCATAATCCAGTCCAGGTTACAGCCGACTAGGTTCAGCAACTCCCTACCGATGATGGTGATTTCAGCAGTATCGATGCCGTAAGGACAGAAAACTGAGCAACGGCGGCATTCTGTGCATTGGAAGAAGTAATAGAACCATTCCTTGAACACCTGGTAGGTAAGTTTTCTGGCACCGGCAAGTCTGCCGAGAATTTTACCGGCTTTGGTAAATTCTCCCCGGTAGACGGAGCGTATGAGTTCGGCCCGCAATACGGGCATATTCTTTGGGTCTCCGGAACCGATAAAAAAGTGGCACTTGTCTGCACAGGCGCCGCAGCGTACACAGATATCCATAAAGAGTCTGAACGAACGATACTTGTGCAGCCTTTCCCTCATGCCCTCGAGGACAATCTCGAGCCAGTTTTCCGGCAGTTTCCAGTCCTCATCCAGGGGAGACCAATCTCTGGGGTTGGGAAAATCTACAATTTTATGATCCTTCGGCTTTGAGCCGTAACACCACCTTCCCTCCCTAAACTCGGGGGGAATATCCATCCATGCTTTGTCAGGAGGCCTGTGCTCAATCTGTACAAGTTCTTCAGGAGGCGCAACCTTAGCCATTCCTTACTCCTTTTCCACCGGGAGGCCGACTTCTTTCATTTTCTCCCTGAACTCGTCCTCATATTCTTCGTATGTATGCACTTTAACAGGATAATCCCAAGGATTGATGTGTCTGACCATGCGGCTGTTGTTGGCAAGATTTCTCGTTGGGCTGAAAAAGACACCTGGCATATGCAACAGCTTGCTGAAAGGGAAATAAGCAAGCAGAACAGAGAGCAGGAAAAGGTGCACAAAGAAAATGCTGCCGATTCCCTCCGGGACCGTGGGTCGGAAGCTCACGAGACCACTGGCCAGCTCCTTGACGCTGACAATATCCACTCTGACAAAGTAGCGCATGAGGATGCCGGACAGAGTCAAGCCAAGGAGCAGAAACAGAGGGAAGTAGTCTGAAGCCAGAGAAATATACCTCAATTGCGGAACTGCCGCTCTCCGCAAGAACAGATAAAGCAAGGCAAGAACTACGATGATATCCGTAATGAACAGTCCTGGTATGCCTGCCTCGAAAAAGCCGTCCACACTCTCGAGCAGAGTAACAAAGCCGGGAACAGGATCGGCAAAGAAGCGGAAGTGCCTGAGAAAAATTACCAGGAAGCTGTAGTGAAAAGCCAGTGCTGCCAGCCACAGCCACTTGTTGGAACCATAGTCGAGTTTGGGGCCGTCCCTTAATTCGAGCCGGGTGTTGCGGAACAGAGAGCGAAAAGCGAAAACCTCCAGAATCATCCTACCGATGACACCAGCAGTGGTAGTAGGATTGTCAAGAGGGCTAGCTTTCACCCATGAGTGAGACTTCTGTTGCCCGCCTGTTGTAGGAATACGGAAAGGCACTGGCACATTAGCCCACTGGACAATGCGGTATATTATGCCCACAAGGAAGGTGAGCACCGCCAGATACGGGACAATGATGCCGAAAAGGGTATAGAGCCCCATACCCTTTACCCCCACCCAGGCAACGAGAATCAGGACCACAACCGAGATAAAAGAAAACCACGCTCCCATGTATCGTCCCCTCGCTTCAAGTTACGAGATCCAGATTTATGTCACGAAGATCATCAGAGATCTCCGGATTCTTACAAATCAGATCAGCTTTCTCCAAGAGTCTACCAACCTGGTTTTTAACCTCTTTTATCCTTAGTTCGTAGACCTTTTCACGGCACTTTGTATACAGGTCGAGTGAAAGCAATCCCACCTCATCAATACTCCGGTCAAAATCGGAAAGATCGGTGCCATATCGTTCTTCTTGGCCCTCTTTGCTCAATTCCGCCCTTACCACATCTTTGAGAGCAAATATGAAGCCGAGCGCCTCAGAAGGAGAAAACTCTTGCACCGCCCTGATTCTTATGACTTTGTCCAGAAATGGAGAAAACTCCTCAGCTTCAGAACCCGAGGCAAGCTGATCAAGGAGCCCTTCCATGCCTGTGATAATCTCGTGCGCCACGGGATTGGCAAAGCGGTTCTTTTGCCTCTTCAGAAATCTTCTCGTATCTTCCGGGTAGGTCTGCAAGATGATGTCAAACCACCTGTCTAAAATGGCGGCTCTTTTTTGCTCGAGAAAATCCGTCAAGTTCATATCAAGGCTCACCCACAGACAGGAACAAATTTACTGGCAATCCATGCAGTACGGCACGCTCGCTTGCCCAAGCCTAGCCATTTGTGATGGTGGTACCCTAGTTGCGTGTAACTCATTTACTCCTCCCGTGGGAAGAGCCTTATATTCTGTATAGTTGTAATCGGTATTTTCGAATTTCTCTTGAACCCGTCATCTCTGACAGGCCAAGAGGACTCAGCCAACAGCAAGCCACTTTGTGAAAGTTATTTCTAGGATGTGCACTTTAGGGAAAAATTCCCGACATGTCAAGGAAAATTTTCGCGGAGTTGAACCATTTTTTGCCATTAAACGTACAGGTGTCCGCCCACACGGGTCAAGTCTACCAGCAAAGCAACGCCTACCTATATGGCCTGAAACTGAACTATAAGACGCCGATTTCTAGGACCATCAAATTCACAGAAAAATATTTTTTGCCAGGTTCCTAGCAGAAGACGTCCTCCCTTGACCAGAACAGTTTCGGAGGCCCCCACCAGGGTCGCCTTTACGTGGGCGGGTGAATTGCCCTCCATGTGTTTATAAGGAGCTTCCCAGGGCACCATTTTGTTGAGAACCATCAAAATGTCAGCCTTGACCGCGGGATCCGCCCCCTCATTTATGGTAATGGCCGCAGTGGTGTGTGGCACGTAGAGGGTGAGTATGCCTTCTTGCATATCAGTCCCCGCCAGCTCGCCTGTCACCTGGCTGGTTACATCTATCATCTCGGTGCGGGTCGAACTCTTTACCTGGATGGTCTTGATCATGGCAGCCTCCGAACTTCTATTGCTGGGCATCTGCCTCGCCATACGAAGCCGTTTTCCCGGTTGGGGGCGCTAACCTCTGAGCACAGAGGGAAAACCTTCGCTCTTTCTGTTATCTTCCCGGGATGATCAAACCTGAATCAGTGGTGCGCTCGGCGCCCTCTTTTTGTGCTTCAAAATCCTGGATTACGTCGGCGCCTATGGAACGCCTGACAAGGCCCAGCAGGAAAGTATTCTCTGTCAGCAGGCTTACCTCTGCTTGCAGGTCAACAGCCACGGCAAGCGCCCGCTTTGCCTCTTCTTTACTTTCCTCCAGACAGAGAAGCAAACTGCACTCCTCCATTATCCTGCGGTATCGCCGGCGAACTTTTTCCGAGAAGATTTCTGCGGTGGCCTCCCTTATGATCTGCTCCATTCTGTCCAGCTGCATCGCTTCAGAAATGACCAGGCGACTCTCAGTTAACTCCTTCATCTTTTGCACAAAAGGTTGCACCGTTTCGGGAGGCAGCCGCCATGAATCCAGCACCGGCAATTCGAGCAAACTGTCTGAAGACCTCAACAACATGAGATTTCCTGCCACCTCCTCGGTCTTCACGAGTTCATAGACGTATGGCTGGGTTGCAGCCGCAGCCCAGGAAGAAAGATACTTTGTCAGCAGCGCGGACTCATTGGGTAGAGGCAGATGCTGCTCCTGATGGATTTTTGTCATTTCCTCAAAGAGATAGCGCAGGTGAGCCATGGGTATTTCTATTAGTTTGCTCGGCCCCCTTTCCTCCATCTCCTTGAGAAGACTGCGCAATTCCTTGTGGCTCGTCTTGAGCACACTGAAGTCTTCAAAGCCCCTGTCTGGATCCATCACAGCCAGGGTGAGAAAAAAGCCGCCCTCAGGATCAGGAAGCTTCACCACCACGGCCTGGCTACCGAGGGCCTCTGGCATCGCTGCCCACGCCTGCGGCTGCCGCTCAGCAGGTCTGGGCACCAGCACCCGGGGTTCGGCAGTCTCTTCTTCAGCCAGCAAACCCTGGCGGCGCAGGCGAAAAAGCGCGGCTTTAACCGCTCGCCTG
This sequence comes from Deltaproteobacteria bacterium, assembly GCA_019309045.1. Classification (NCBI taxonomy): domain Bacteria; kingdom Pseudomonadati; phylum Myxococcota; class Myxococcia; species Deltaproteobacteria bacterium. The sequence continues at coordinate 48,958 of JAFDGZ010000023.1, forward strand.
AGCGGCTTGTCAGCGGGGATCTCCTGTAATGCTTGCAGGGCGGCAACCGCAGCTGGGTTTGCCAGCTTGCCCAGAGCATCCACCAGTGCATGAAAGAGGGCGGGAGAAGAAGAGAGCAGCGGTTTGACACTTTCCAGGAACTGCGTAAAACTGGCTCCCTCGGGGTCCTGGGCGGCTATGCGATCCAGCAGCATTTGCAACTGGAGTTGATCTTCCTCTGACAATGGCTGCTGTGCTCGTCTTTTTCTTTCTTTGTGGCGGCGTCTTTTTTTTGTCATGGAATTTCCCGAGTCTAATTATTGTCTCTGGACAGGCCGCAACCTTCAGGTTGCGCCTGCGGCCATTATGGGAGCATGGCGCAATTTCTTTTGGGAATGGATATCAACAATGGGCAACGCAGGCTAAAGCCTGCGGCTACCAGCTTGTTGCCCTGCAGCCAACCTCCTGCACCATCTGTTGACCAATATTGGTTATCAAGGTGCACTTTCATTTTGCCATCAACCGTTAGCCTATAAAAGTAATGGATACTTCGAGATCAAGTCAATGAGAAAACTGGGCCTCAATTCTTTGTGCACTCTCCGGTAAATCTCAAACAAGAAAAGCCCCTGGTAAGGCATTGACCAGGGGCTTATTATCTACGCTCAAGCGAGCATCATTCTTCCGTGTCAGTTACTCCCTCGATCACCAGCGAGTCGGCCACCAGTTCCCAGAGATACTTCACCTCCACGTTCATCATGTCATACTCTTTGCGCAGACTCTTCATGATCTGATCGCGGCAGTTGTGGCAGGGTGCTATAAGAAGTTCTGCTCCGGTGTCTTTGATCTGTCTAGCCTTTACCCTGCCGTAATAGATGCGCTCCTCCGCATAGGGCGAAGCCCAGGCGCCGCCGCCGGCACCGCAACAATGATTGTTGGCTCGGTTGGGATACATATCGACAAAATTATCCACGCACTGCTGGGTGATCCAGCGCGGTTCCTCATAGTAGCCATGGCCAAAGACCATCTCCGACTTCCGGCCGTAGTTGCAGGGGTCATGAAAGGTGGTAAGTTCCGGGTGTTTGGACTTATCCACCTTGATGCGCCCGGTTTCGAGGTATTCCTTCAACAAATCGTGGACGCTCATGTACTTGACTTCACCGGGAAACCACAGTTCGAGACCAACACGGGTCGCGAAGTAGGCATGGCCTCACTCCGGCAAGAGCAGATACTCGCATTCCAGCTCTTTATAATTCTCCACAATCCTCCGGACAATCTCCTTCATGGCCTCGTCGTCGCCGGTGAAAAGGCCCCAGTTGACCCCTTCCCAGTTCTCCGAGGGGACGGTCCAGGATTCCTTGGCAGCGTAAAAGATCTTCCACCAAAAGAACATATCTTCGGGTTCACCAAAAGGCTCCTTGGAGTTTATGGTCAGCATGATCCTGGCGCCCTTCTTGTCTACAGGCACCTCGAAACCTGGCAGTTCCTCAGCCAACTCCGCCGCTAGATCCTCCAGCAGAAACAGATAATCTTCCTTGGGGATGCCCACGTTGTTGCCCGACTTTAGGCACTGGGCCACTCCCTTGTGTAAAACTCCGGGCACCTCCTCCCGCGGTCGCAGCCAGCGTGCGCTGCGAATCATCCGGACCAGGTCGATGTGCATCGGACAACCGTGCTCGCAACGGCCGCATAGAGTGCAAACCCAGGGAAATTTTGAGTCGATGAGCTCCTGTTCCAGGCCCAGGAGAACCGCGCGTACCGCCTTGCGCATGTCCCAACCGTCCACTCCGGTCACTGGGCAGCCACCAGCACAGGTACCACAGGTAAGGCAGAGGTCGAGAATCCCCGGTCCAGTTGTGACTTCCTCCTTCATGAAATGGTCACGCAGCGTAAACGGCCTGCCCTCAAGCTTCAACGGTTCCATGAATAGCTCTCCTCTAGTGATGGTTGTACTCTTGATCTCTGGCTTTTTGGGAAGTGACAAAATCTGGAGTAACTGCAAATAAATTCACAAACAACAAAATTATATTAAGGTCTTTCCCCAAAGTCAAACTATTTTAGCGATGCCACACCCTGGCAAGGCAATGTCCCGGGTCAATTATGGACCATCAGATCTTGATATTTGCTACCAACTCTTTCACCGCGGCTACCGACCTGTCGAACGCTGCCTTTTCTTCTGGAGTGAGCTCGATCTCGATCACCTTTTCCACTCCGGCACCACCTAGCATGACCGGCACTCCGACAAAATAGCCGCCCACACCATATTCCTTGTCGCAATATGCAGCACACGGCAGAATCCGCTTCTGATCCTTGAGAATGGATTCTGCCATCTGCACAGCAGAGGCTGAAGGGGCAAAAAAGGCGCTGCCAGTTTTCAGCAGGCTGACGATCTCTCCGCCTCCCTTACGAGTCCGCTCCACCAAAGCATCTATGCGATCCTTGGGCATCAGGTCAGGGATTGGTATGCCGGAAACAGTGGTATAGCGGGGCAGCGGCACCATGGAATCTCCGTGGCCACCCAGAACAAATGCCTGGATGTCTTTCACCGACACGCCGAGTTCCATGGCAATAAAGGCGCGAAAACGAGCCGAATCCAGGACTCCGGCCATGCCCATGACCCTGTTGGTGGGAAAACCGCTCACCTTGTGAGCCACATACACCATGGCGTCGAGGGGGTTCGACACCACAATGAGAAAAGAGTCGGGCGAATATTTGGCCACCTGTTCAGTAACCGCCTTCACAATACCCGTGTTGGTGCTGATGAGATCGTCGCGGCTCATTCCTGGTTTGCGGGGAATGCCGGCAGTGATTATCACCACATCCGAGTCCGCAGTGTCTGCATAATCGTTGGTTCCCACAACCCGGACATCAAAGCCTTCTACTGGGGCAGCCTCTTGTAAATCAAGGCCTTTGCCCTGGGGCATCCCTTCTATGATATCCACCAGAACCACATCTGCCAGCTCTTTGGCTGCCGCCCAGTGGGCCGCAGTCGCACCTACAAAGCCAGCACCTACTACTGTGATTTTGTTTCTTTTCATCGCCATGGCAAGCTACCTCCGAAATCTGGCAAGGGCAAGGGTCTGTAAAAATCTGTAAAAAAAAGGACAAGCTGCATCTGAACTGTGCGGCACGATTTGCTCTCACCCTAGAGCAAAGGTAAAACAAAGTCAACAAGGGTTGTGACAGAGAGAATCTCAGATTATTGTTATGCTCTCCGCTGGAAAGTTCAGCCAGACCTTCTCCCCCACACGCATGGGGGAGAAGTCTTGTTTGGGGATGAGCACACTGATGGGAAGGCCCACATCGACCAGGGCCCGCACCATTGTCTTTTGTTCTGTCAACTGCAGCAATCTGCCGGCAAAGGTGTTTTCAGGTGGAAGACAAGCCGCATCACCTTCCACCCGAAGCAGCCTTGGATTGATGGCTAGCCGCACCATCCCCGGGGAGCCTTCCCGCAGTCTCAAGTGCAGACCACTTTGTATGGCACAACAAAGGCTGCCATCCTGGCGACGCTCGACATGGCCGCTAAAAATATTTTCATAAGGGAACGGCGCCCGTTTGCCCTCAAAGAGAAAGACGATTTCCTGAGCCAATCTGGAAACCTGACTCATGTCATGGCTGCTGAAGATCACGGAGATCCCCTGACTGCGGCTGATGTGCTCTATTATGTTTTCGATGACATTCTGGTGCTCCACGTCAACACTGGCTGTAGGTTCATCGAAGAGTATCACCTCGGGGGAGCATGCCAGCGCTCTCGCTATGGCCACCCTTTGCGTTTCACCCCCGGAGAGCCTGGATGCCTCAGCGTTTCTGAATTCCCACATGCCCACCAGTTCGAGATATTCTCTGACTGTGCTGTGGCGAGATTTTTTTGGCTGTTGCCGGATCTTCAAGGGATACTCCACATTGCTCCAGACGGTTCCCGTGAACATGATGGGCTGCTGCTGGACGAGCACCACCCGACGACGCAGTTTCTGCAAATTGTTTCTATTGAAGAGAACCCTTTTCCCTTGAAAGCGAATTTCACCGACAGTGGGCTGAGAGAGAAATGCCAGCACTTCCAGCAAAGTGGTCTTGCCCGCGCCATTGGGTCCCAGGAGCCCTATGGTTCTGCCCGCCTCCAGCGACAACTCACGGAGGTCCAGAACCGCACGATCGCCATACACCTTTTTCACTTCAAACAGTTCGTAGAGCACCGCTCTTGTTCAAGCCTCCGATGTTTCGGTTCTGCCCTGTACGTAGTTGAAAAGAAGGTTCACCGCGAAACTCACCGAGAGCAAGACCATTCCGAGAGCCAGACTCAGAACAAATTCTCCCTTGTCGTACTCCAGAGCCATTGCGGTAGTCATGGTTCGCGTGAATCCCCGGGCATTTCCACCCAGCATCATACTGATCCCCACCTCGGCAATAACCCGGCCAAAGGCAGCAATAACCGCTGCCACGATGCCAAAACGTGCTTCCCGCACAATAATCAGAGCTGTCTGCAGAGGAGAAGCTCCGAGAGTCATGGCGGTCTGTTTGTAGCGTTCATCGATTCTGCTGATGGCAGAGATGGTAAACACGGTTACTATTGGCAGGATGAGAATCACCTGCCCAAGAATGATTGCCTTCTGGGTGTAGAGTAGATTGAGAGCCCCCAGAACTCCTCGTCTCGAAATGAAGCTGTAAACAAGCAGGCCCACCACCACTGTTGGCAGAGCCAGCAAAGTATTGAGAATAGTGATCAGCAGCCGCTTGCCCCGGAAATCCTGGCAGGCGATGAAAAAGCCTGCCGGGATGCCAGCAACACTGGCAATCAGGGTGGAACTGAGGCTCACTTTCAACGACACCGAGACGATGTTGACGAGCTCAGGATCGAGCGAGCCCACCAGAAGAATTGCTGAAAAGATGCTGTCAGCGAGGAAGCCCATGATCTCTTACTCCGGCTTTTTCATCTTCGTCGACATGTGCAAGCTCGGCTACGGCTACGGCTACGATGCGCGTTTCGGCTTCCGGCAACGTTGTTCGGCTCTTCCTTCGTTGCTGTGACCCGCTCACTTTCGCGGCAAACGGCCAGGGTTAGGATGCCCGTTTCGGTGCTCGGCCACGGCCCCCGGCAAATCTTCATACGCAACATTGCTCAATGGAAACACCCTCCTGATGGTGATGGCGGGAATGACTGCGCAGCAAAGAACATTCGGAGCCACCGACAACTCATTTCTAGGAGCTCGGCTACGGCTACGGTTACGATGCCCGTTTCGGCTTCCGGCAACGTTGTTCGGCTCTTCCTTCGTTGTTGTGACCCGCTCACTTTCGCGGCAAGATGCCCCTCCCACATTTATCGGTTACGGCCAGGGCTAGGATGCCCGTTTCGGTTCTCGGCCACGGCCCCCGGCAAATCTTCATACGCAACATTGCTCAATGGAAACACCCTCCTGATGTGATGGCAGGAATGACTGCGCAGCAAAGAACATTCGGAGCCACCGGCAACTCATTTCTAGGAGCTCGGCTACGGCCAGGGCTACGATGCCCGTTTCGGTTCTCGGCCACGGCTTGCGGCTCTTCCTTCGTTGCTGGGACCCGTTCACTTTCGCTGCAACATCCCCCTCCCACGTTTATCGGTTACGGCCAGGCCTGCGAGGCGCACTGAATCAATGGGTACCAGCCAATAAGCAGTAGGCA
>JAFDGZ010000024.1 GCA_019309045.1 Deltaproteobacteria bacterium
GAGCCTCTGCGCGACAAGCTGCGCATCAGAATGAGAAAAGACGGCAGCCTCTACACTTTCAAAGAACTATCACTGGAGCTGGCCCCCATGATCAGCTCCCGCATCAAGATCATGGCCAAGGCAGACATTGCTGAGAAGAGGCGGCACCAGGACGGCAGGATTCTTCTGAGCGGCACGGGAGAGCACAATCAGATAGACATCCGCTGTTCATTTTATGTCACAGTCTTCGGTGAAAAGATCGTTATGCGGATCCTCAACAAAAAAGAGGAGCTTCTCGATCTCAAGGAGCTGGGCTTTGCGCCAAGACCTCTGGAACGTTACAAGCTGGATGCTCTGGAGTTGCCCACAGGGGTGGTCATCATAACTGGTCCCACCGGTGCCGGCAAGACCACCACCCTCTATAGTTCCGTGCAATACTGCAACGATCCCACCATAAGCATCATCACAGTGGAAGATCCCGTAGAGTATGTAATCGACGGGGTAGCCCAGTGCTCCATCAATCCCAGAATAGGAGTAACCTTCGACGAGAGTCTCAAGCAGATCGTGCGTCAGGACCCTGACATCATTGTTCTCGGAGAAATCAGAGACAAGTTTTCTGCGGAAACCGCCATACAGGCAGCGCTGACCGGCCACAAGGTATTTACCACCTTTCACACCGAGGACAGTATCGGCGGTTTGCTCAGGTTGATGAATATGAACATCGAAACGTTTCTCATTTCTTCCACGGTGATCTGTGTGGTGGCGCAAAGATTGCTAAGAAGGATATGTCCAGACTGTAAAGTGGATTATCAGCCCGAGGTGGATGAAGTGAAAAGGCTGGGCTACAGTCCGGATGAGATGAGGGATTTCAACTTCAAAAAAGGTAAAGGATGCAGGAAATGCAACTACACCGGCTACAGAGGCAGGGTAGGCATATACGAACTCTTGGTGTTGAATGAAGATGTCAAAGAGGCCATTTTGCAGAAAAAAACTTCTCATGAAATCCGTAAGATCAGTGTTGAGACCTCAGGGCTGGTCTCTCTCGTTGAAGACGGCATTGTCAAGGCGGTGCAGGGGATGACCAGCATTGAAGAAGTGCTCAAGAAGCTGCCTCGGCTGCTGGCACCGCGGCCCATTCGGCAAATTCTCCAACTCACCGGAGTGAAGCTGCCATGACCTCACACAATCTGCAGCAAGAAATAGAAGCGAGGCTCGAGAACAAAGACTTCCATCTGCCGGTAATAAATCATACAGCGGTGGAACTGCAACGTTTGATGTCCTCGAGCAAGTGTCAGCTGTCACAACTGGCCCAGGTTATTGAAAAGGATCAATCACTGGCTACAAAGGTTCTCAACGTGGCAAACTCTCCTTTTTTCTCAGGCCTCAAAAAAATCGGCAATGTAAGAGACGCCATCGTCCGCGTGGGCATGAAAGAAATCTTTGTGCTGGTGGTAACCCTGGCGCAGAAGAACCTCTACCAGGGTGGCAATAATCGCTACGGTTCGTATATGGAAAAGTTGTGGCAGCATGCCCTGGCCACGGCCATGGGCGGACGCTGGCTGTGCGTCAGAATGAACCAGCGCCAGAAGGCAGATGAACTTTTCATGGCTGGCCTGTTGCATGACATTGGCAAGCTTGCCCTTGTCAAACTGGTCCAGGAGCTGGAGGAAGAGAATGGCCAGGAAGGTTTTTCTCCTTCAGAAGCTCTGCTGCAGGAAATCCTGGAGAGCATGCACACCACTGTGGGTGGCAGCCTGCTCGAAAAGCAGATGCTTCCAGAGTTCTACTGCATGGTGGCCAGGAATCACCACCTGGAAAACAACGACAGCAGTGAGGAGATGGATATCATCAAGGTGGCCAACCTTGCCTGCCGCAAGCTGGGCATCGGCATACAACATGATCCTGAGGTAATTATCACGGCAACCCCCAATGCGGACCGGTTGGGTCTGAGTGACATTGATGTGGCCGAGCTGGAAGTGACCATGGAAGAGATGCTCAATGAAATGAACGACAGACTGGCTTGACAAGTAAGAAAGAGTTAACGTCGGCTCTGATCAGGCCAGAGAGAAGAGCCGAACTCAATATTCCGGTACGAGTTGCACTTCCCCATGGCAGAGAATAGACTGGAGCAGCAGCATAATTGGACGCGAGCAGTCGAATCGAGTGACAGCAGTAGCGAACAGGGGCGACTGCCCATAATGGATCTGCCACTCTCGCCAAATAATACCATCATCGAGAAGGCCTACTACCAGCAGGTATTCGAGAAGTCTCCGGAGGCTACTGTCATTCTGGACAACAAAGACAGGATACTCACGGCCAACAAGGCCTTCGAGAAAATGTTTCAATACAGGGTCAATGAGATAAAAGGAAAATATATCAATGACTTGGTTGTTGGCAGCAACCTGGGGCACGAAGCAAGAGAACTTTCCACCACGGTGCTGGGGGGCAAGGTGGTGCAGAAAGAAACAGTGAGAAGGCGCCGGGATGGCAGTGAAGTGGCGGTTCACATCCTGGGGTATCCAATCATCCTGGCCAACAAACAAATTGGCGTGGTCGGCATCTACAAGGATATTACGGAGCGCAAGCAAGCTGAACGGGAAAGGCGTGCCCTTGAGGCTCAATTGCTCCATTCACAAAAGATGGAGGCCATTGGTACTCTTGCTGGAGGCATTGCCCACGACTTCAATAACCTGCTGCAGGCTATCCAGGGCTACAGCGAACTTCTCCTCATGAACACCAGAGAGGGGGAGGCGAATTATGCTGAATTGCAGGAAATCTTGCGCGCTGCCAGGAGGGGTGGCTCACTGACGCGCAAACTTCTCACCTTTGGTCGCAAAGTGGAAAGCAGTCTGCGTCCTGTTGACTTGAACCGAGAGGTGCGGGGAGTCAAAGAGCTCCTGCAGAGAACCATACCCAAGATGATCCACATTGATCTGCACCTTGCTCCTGACCTGAAGCCAATCAATGGGGACCCGACTCAGATAGAACAAATCTTGCTCAACCTGGCAGTGAACGCCAAAGATGCCATGGAAGATGGCGGCAGGCTGACCATTGCCACTGAAAACACCACATTGCCAGAGCAGGAAAAGAGCAGTCCAGCTGGAGAAGCAAAGCAGTGGGTGCTCTTGCGTTTTTCGGATACGGGCCATGGCATGACCCAGGAAACTTTGGCGCACATTTTCGAACCCTTTTACACTACCAAGGGCCTGGGCAAGGGTACGGGTCTGGGGTTGGCCATGGTGTACGGTGTCGTACAAAGCCACCAGGGTCTTATCAACTGTTTCAGCGAACCAGGCAAGGGCACCACATTCAAAATTTACTTTCCAGCAATTGAGGCTGCTGCAGCACAAGATGAGCCGTCTGGAAGTGAAAGTGTTCTCTGCGGAGGAACCGGGACCATCCTGCTGGTGGACGACGAACAATTCATCCGTGATCTGGGAGTGCGGATGCTCACTGAACTGGGCTATCAGGTAGTGACCGCAGCCGACGGAGAAACCGCCCTGGAACTCTATGCACAGGAAAAAGGGCGAATCAGTCTGGTGATTCTCGATCTCATTATGCCGGGAATTGGCGGCATAAAGTGTCTGCAAGAACTCCGCAAACTAGACCCTGGAGTAAAGGTGCTGGTGGCAAGCGGCTATGCTCCTGAAGGCGTATTAGATGCGCCCCTGTCCAGGCGAGCGAACGGCTTTGTCTCCAAACCCTATGACATGAAAGATCTGACGGCAGAGGTACGTAGAGTCCTCAATGAATCGTGATACCTGCTGCCATAGACGCTGGCCAACCACTGCCCTTCTTTGTTGGCGGACCATCTGCTCAGTGCAGCAATTCATTCTTTCTCTACCGTGTGTAGTTTCTGACGGAATTTTGCTACCTGCTTGACATAATAAGAACGCTCTGAGACGGGCACTGCTGCCAGGGCCCGTTCAGCAGTAGCCAGAGCCTCCTCGAACCTGTGGTTGGCTGCATAGGCCTCCGCCAGGGTGTCCAGGATGTGCGGCTGGGGGGAGAGCTCGGCAGCTTTCTGGGCAAGTTCGAGAGCACGCTGCGGCTGGAAAAAGGGATCTTCCCTGCTGGTGGCCAACAGCCAGGCCAGGTTGTTCAGAGTCTCGGGATTATGGGGATCCAGGGCAAGGGCGGTCTGCAGCTCCTTCACTGCTGCCTTCAGGTCATGGCGCTGATAATAAAGAGTTCCCAGAGCCAGGTGCAGCTCTGCTTCCTCGGGTTGTTCTTTAACCTGCCTGCTGAGAATCCTGATGAGCAGCCTGTCGTTCAGGGCTGAGCCAATCTTGCCGCTGTGCAGCAAGTAGCCTCCTGCGCCAGTGGTGATGAGGGCTATCAAGTAAAGAGCCAGGGCAGACTGCAACTTGCGCCGATGGCGCTGGCGCAGCCAGGGTTTCTCCTCGGCAGTCAGCAGATAATCTACGCGCTGTTTGATACTGAAGTGATGCCAACTGGGCACCTCTCTGACATTGCCGCTGTAAAGGCCGATCTTTTCCAGAGCGCTGATCAGAGGCAGGGATACGCCCATGGTGGTGAAAACGTAGAGATCGGCCTGCCGCTCGAAGTTGCGGATAAAAAAGCCGAACAGATAGCGAAAATAGACAACAAGCAGCAAGAGCAGGGGAAGAGTCAGGATGAGCGAGGGCAGGAGGGAGTTGCTCGAGACTGCCATTCGAGGGAAAGAGGCGGGCAGAGCAGTGGCCAGCATCAGCAGAAAAGAGAAATCAAAGACGGCGTAGGAGAGTACTAGATAGCCCAGAAGAAAGAGAATGTAATAGGCAAGATGGTGCTCCTTCACATGTCCCATCTCATGAGATAGTACGGCCTGCAGTTCTTCCAGGCTGAGAATCTCGAGCAGAGGTTCTGTAATGAGCAGATAGCGGCAGCGCCAGTGAAGGCCCATTATGCCCGCAGTTATCATACCCGTGCCATGGGTCGGCCAGATGAAGATGTCCTTCAACTTGAGATCATGCTGTCGGCAGAAGTCTTCGATGAAAGTCCTGGTTTTGCCTGGAGGCATGCTGCGGCATCCCCACAACTTGAGCACCAGCGGTGGGGCAAACAGGAGAAAAACCACCAGAAGCCCGGAGAAGAAAAAGAGCTGCCCCAGAGGAGACTCTAGACTTTGATGGAGAAACTCGAAAGGAAGCACCCGGACCACATCGAAAGATCCGGAAATGAGAAGCCAGGGCAGGAGAATGGCAAAGTTGAACTTCAAGTTGGCCCACACCACAGTAGATCTGCGGTAGCCCACGGATGAAAGACGAAAGGAAGCCTGATGGCTGCCGGCCCAGACAATGGCCAGATAAAAAAGAAAAAGAGAGATGGCCACAAGCCCCTGGAGTGTAAAGCTTTGCGAAAACCCAGGCAGCGACAACAGGTGAGATTTCAGATCGAGCAGGTAGGTATGCATGCAGAAAAAGGCAAAGGCCAGGACGGACTGCCGGCTGACCACCTTGTGGTAAAGAACCGATTTGCGGGAGCCTGCAGCAATAGAGGATATTCTTCTGGCCAGCCGTTGAAACACCCAGTGATTAATAAGTGCGAAGCAGCAGAGAAAGCCAAGACTGCCCAGGGCAGTGGCTGCCACTGAGAAGCGGGGAGGAGTCAGCGGCTGCTGACTGGCAAATACGATGAGCACAAGAACGAAATATATGAAATTGGTATACATAAGATGTGAGTTCGCCGGGGTTCATGTGGCCGACAGCATGCACGACGCTTCCTTCCCCCATCCTGCCCGCAGCGGCTTTCTGACAGCCGGTGCGCCTTCTTCTACAGAGAGAATCTGATGTGACCCTTGCCGAGAAGGTCATGCAGGTGAATAATGCCGACCAGCTCTCCCCGTTCTCCACTTACAGGCAGGACCGTGATCTCGTGGTGTTCCATGACCTCGAGGGCGTCGGCTACCGAAGCGTGGATGCCAATGGTTTTTGGATTGCGGCTCATGATGGCCTCCACTGGCATGCTCGGTAGATCGGCAAATTTGCATAGACCTCGGCGCAGGTCGCCGTCAGTGATAATGCCTATGGGCTGACCGCCGTCGGCCATGACAAGTGTTGCCCCCAGACCCTTGGCGCTCATCTCCTTGAGGGCATCAGCGAGCCTGGTTTGCGGAGCGACCATGGGAACCGCCGCTTCTGTCCGCATGATTCGTTGGATAGGCACCCGCAGCCTTTCACCCAGTTCTCCTCCAGGATGACAGCGATAGAAGTCCGCAGGCTTGAACTTCCGTCTGCCCACGAGGGCCACAGCCAGGGCATCGCCAAGAGCAAGCATGGCAGTGGTGCTGGCAGTGGGAGTCAGACCCAGAGGGCAGGCCTCCTGCGGTACGCCAGCGTAGATCACCAGATCACTGTGACGGGCCAGGGTGGAGGTTGGATTGCCTGTCATGGCTATGATTCTCGTGCCGAGCTCTTTCAAGGTTGGCAGCATGAAGTTGAGTTCATTGGTTTCACCACTGTTGGAGAGCGCCAGAACAATGTCTTCCGGACTGACCATGCCAAGGTCGCCATGCATGGCCTCCACAGGATGAAGAAAGAGCGACTTGGTGCCGGTGCTGTTAAAGGTGGCTACCAGTTTGCGGCCGATAATGCCGGATTTGCCTATGCCAGTGACAATAATGCGACCGCGAGCCCGGTATATCCAGTTTACTGCCTCGGCAAGTTCCGAGCCGACTCTGTCAATAAGAGTGAGAATACCTTCTGCTTCAATGCGGAGCACCCTCTTGATTTCAGCAACCACTTCGGGGGCGTCCTGCGGGTGTTGCTCTGTTGTTTTATTGGAGTTCACTCTGCTGACTTTGCGCATATCTCTGCTCCCGAGGGCTCCCCACTCGGCCGGCCATTCTGTCAATTGGCTTCCAGCGGCCAACGGACCGCAGCCGTCATGCGTTTTGTTTCCAAAGTGGACAATCTCTGCAGCAGTCGAACGTCCGGGCTGGCCGTGAAGCCGCCTGGAAGAGTGCCCAGGGACCAACCATTGGCCGCACCTGTCCGTGGGGCGCAGTGCTGCTGGCTATACCTGGATCGAGCTGACTTCCATGCAATGTTTGTCCAGATCCTGGGAAAAACTCACCGGGTAGTTGCCGTTGAAGCAGGCGAGGCAGAAGCCGGCACTATCCATGTTGATTGCCCGTAGAAGTCCTTCCAGAGTCAGATAGTGGAGACTGTCCAGTTCAAGAAAATCCCTTATCCCTTCCACTGTGTGGCGCGCAGCAATGAGCTCTTTTCGAGTCGGAAAGTCTATGCCGTAATGACAAGGGTAGCGATGCGGAGGACAACTTACCGCCATGTGCACCTCTTTGGCGCCCACTTCTCTGAGTGCCTTGATACGGTTGCGGCTGGTGGTTCCTCGGATGATGGAGTCTTCGATGATTACCAGACGCTTTCCTTTCAGCAACGGTCGAACCGGGTTCAACTTCACCTTGACGCCAAAGTCTCGCATAGCCTGGGTAGGCTGGATAAAGGTTCGCCCTACATAATGATTGCGGATCACCCCCATCTCCAGAGGAATTCTGGAAGCCTCGGCAAATCCGAGGGCGGCATAGTTGCCAGAATCAGGAAAGGGCATGACGAAGTCAGCAGTAACTGGATATTCACGGGCCATCTCATGGCCCTGACGTTTTCTGGCCAGATAGACGTTTTGACCGAAAATATTGCTGTCTGGCCTGGCAAAGTAGATGAATTCGAAGATACAGAAAGCGGAGCGGCTCGCCTTGGGCAGGTGGCGGGAGCGCAGCCCTCCCTCATCGATGAATACCACTTCCCCTGGCTCCACATCGCGCAAATAACAGGCGCCGATCAGGTCCAGGGCGCAGGTTTCAGAGGCGATCACATAAGCATCGTTGTCAATCATTCCCAGACACATGGGGCGAAAGCCGTAAGGATCCCGGGCGGCAATAAGCTGTTTTTCCGTGCTCAAAACCAGAGAGTAGGCTCCTTCAATCTCACTGAGGGCATAGATGAGGGCTTCTTCCAGCCCCCTGATAATCTGGCGGGCTATGAGGTGGACGATCACCTCGCTATCCATAGTGGACTGGAATATTGACCCCTGGTTTTCCAGTTTTTTCCTGAGGATGTGGGCATTGACCAGGTTGCCGTTATGGGCGATTGCCAGGCTGCAGCCAGAATGGGTGATACAGAAAGGTTGGGCGTTGATCAGCATGGAAGAGCCCGTGGTGGAGTACCTCACATGTCCTATGCCCAGATTGCCGGGCAGGCTGGCAAGGACGTTTTCATCAAAGATCTCACTGACCAGCCCCATGCCCTTGTGATGGAGCATGCGCTTGCCGTCTGCCACACTGATGCCAGCGCTTTCCTGGCCCCGGTGCTGCAAAGCATAAAGGCCAAAATAGATGAGGCGCGCAGTATCCGGATGGCCATAGACCCCGAAGACACCACATTCCTCTCTAGGCCTGTTAGTCCTGTGTTTTTGATGATGGCAATAGAACATGTGTACAGCCGCAGTCTAGGATTAGCAGTTATCCCTTCAGTTCCGGCAGGCGGCAGTTCCTGGCGCCTGCCACATTTCAGCCAGCAACCGTGGCCACGCTCCCGGCGCCGCTCTGGTAGTATTCCTGCAGAGAGCACACCTGAAGTTCGCCGCTTCGCAGGGCAGCAATTGCCTGAGCAAGAGCCCTGGCTCCCGAAATGGTGGTGGCATAAGGAAGATTATAGACCAGAGTAGCCCTCCTGATCAAATAGGCGTCGGATACGGTTTTTCTTCCTGTGCTGGTATTGATGACCAGATTGATAGTGCCGTTTTTGATGTGGTCTATCACGTGCGGTCGACCTTCCTTCAATTTCTGCACTTGGGAATTGTGGACGCCATGATCGGCAAGATAGCGTGAAGTGCCGCGGGTGGCATAGATGCCAAATCCCATTTCCTTGAAGTCAGCGGCTACCTGCAGGATGGCCTCTTTGTCCGGGTCTCTGACACTGATAAATACGCTGCCTCTAGTGGGCAGAGAGTAGCCAGCAGCCAGTTGGGCCTTCGCAAAGGCCATGCCGAAGCTCCTGTCGATTCCCATTACCTCGCCGGTGGATTTCATCTCTGGCCCCAGAAGGATGTCAGTGTGGGGGAAACGAATGAAGGGAAAGACGGACTCCTTGACGGCCAGGTGCTCTGGCTGCACCTCGGTGGTGAAGCCCAGCTCCATGAGGCTCTTGCCAAGCATGACCTTGGTGGCAATTTTGGCCAGAGGGATGCCAATGGCCTTGCTCACAAAGGGCACCGTACGGGAGGCCCTGGGATTCACCTCCAGAACGTAGAGCTCATTGTCTTTGACGGCAAACTGGATGTTCATGAGACCGACGACGTTCAGCTCTCTGGCCAGGGCGCGCGTTTGTTCCTTGATTTGCCCGATGATGCCCCTGGAAAGGCTTATGGGCGGCAGGACGCAGGCACTGTCTCCAGAGTGGATGCCGGCCTCTTCGATGTGTTCCATAATGCCGCCGATCACGGTAGTGCTGCCGTCGCTGATGGCGTCAACGTCAATTTCTATGGCGTCTTTGAGAAACTGATCAACCAGGATGGGATGGCCGGCCGAGATGTGCACCGCTTCATGAATATAGGCTGCCAGTTCCTCTGGATGATATACAATTTCCATGGCCCGGCCGCCCAGCACATACGATGGCCTGACCAGCACCGGATAGCCAATAGCGGCAGCAGCCTCCAGGGCTTCGTCTGCGCTGTAGGCAATGGCATTTTTCGGCTGTTTGAGTCCCAGCTTGTGCAGCAGAGTCTGGAAGCGTTTGCGGTCTTCGGCGCGGTCAATGCTGTCCGGCGCGGTGCCGATTACTGGCGCCCCCAGATGGGCGAGGGCCACGGATAGATTGAGGGGTGTCTGGCCGCCGAATTGCACAATGAGTCCCTCCGGGGACTCGTGCTGAATAATGTGCAGGACGTCCTCCAGGGTAAGAGGTTCGAAGTAGAGTTTGTCCGAGGTGTCATAGTCCGTGCTCACCGTCTCGGGGTTGGAATTTACCATGATGGATTCCACTCCTTCTTCACGAAGAGCAAAGGAGGCATGACAGCAGCAATAGTCGAATTCGATGCCCTGGCCAATACGGTTCGGTCCGCCACCCAGGATCATTACTTTCCTCTTGTCGCTGGGGGCGGATTCGTCTTCGCTCTCGTAAGTGGAGTAGTAGTATGGCGTGTATGCCTCGAACTCGGCGGCGCAGGTGTCGACCAGCTTGTAGACCGGCCTGATGCCCTTGTCCAGCCGTTTGCTGCGGACGGTCTTCTCGTCCATTTGCCATAGCTCTGCCAGCCGTCGGTCGGCAAAGCCGTAAGTCTTGGCCAGCCTCAGCAGATCATCGTCCATGGGGTGCTGCTGCAGTATGGTTTCGAGGTCGACAATCTGTTTAATGTTGCAGAGGAACCACCGGTCGATTCTGGTGAGCTGATAGATTTCTTCCACTGCCATGCCCATCTTGATGGCGGCGGCCACATAAAAGAGGCGTTCCGAGTTGGGTTCGCTCAATTTTTGTCGGATGTGAGCCAGTTCGTCAGGCTCTCCACTGGGGCTGGCCGTATCCTGGCATTCCAGGGAGTAGCGACCGATTTCCAGAGAGCGCACAGCCTTCTGCAGGGCTTCCTTGAAGGTGCGGCCAATGGCCATGGTCTCGCCCACTGATTTCATCATAGTGGTGAGAGAATCCGGGGTGCGGGGGAATTTTTCGAAGGTCCAGCGGGGTATCTTCACCACGCAGTAATCTATAGTGGGCTCAAAAGATGCCAGAGTCTCACGGGTAATATCATTGGCGATTTCATCAAGGCTGTAGCCGACTGCCAGTTTGGCGGCTATTTTGGCAATGGGGAAGCCGGTGGCCTTGGAGGCCAGTGCAGAAGAACGCGACACCCGTGGATTCATTTCGATGACCACCATGTCGCCGTTTTCCGGGTTAATGGCAAACTGGATGTTGGAGCCGCCTGTTTCCACGCCGATTTCTCGCATGATGGCGATGGAGGCATCACGCATGGCCTGGTATTCTCTGTCAGTGAGTGTCTGGGCCGGGGCTACCGTGATGCTGTCGCCGGTGTGCACCCCCATGGGATCAAAATTCTCAATGGAGCAGATGATGACCACGTTGTCCATGTAATCCCGCATGACCTCGAGTTCGAACTCTTTCCAACCGAGTACCGATTCTTCCAACATTATGGTGTGGATCATGCTGGCGTCCAGGCCGCTCCTGGCGATGTCCTCGAGATCTTCCCGGTTATAGACAACGCCGCCGCCGGTGCCTCCCAGAGTGAAGGAGGGCCGGACTATCAGAGGAAAACCAATCCTTTCTGCTGCTTGTCGCGCTTCTTTCATAGAGCGGGCAATGCCGCTGGCGGGAACCCGCAGGCCAATGTTTTCCATGGCGCTGCGAAAGAGCTCCCGGTCTTCACCCTTCTTGATCACCGGCAAAGAGGCGCCGATCACTTCAACGCCATACTCGTCGAGAACGCCCATCTCTCCCACTGCCACGGCGACATTGAGGGCAGTCTGGCCGCCCAGGGTAGGAAGAAGAGCATCAGGTCTCTCACGTTCGATCACCTTGGCAACACACTCCGGGGTGATGGGTTCCAGGTAGGTGCGGTCCGCAATCTCGGGATCCGTCATGATGGTGGCAGGATTGCTGTTTATGAGGATGATCTCATAGTCCTCTTCCCGAAGCGCCTTGCAGGCCTGCGTCCCTGAATAGTCGAACTCGCAGGCCTGGCTGATAACGATCGGGCCCGAGCCGATGATGAGCACTTTCCTAATGTCGGTTCTTTTTGGCATGCACTTTTACCGTGTTGCTGGGCGCCCCCGGTGCAGGGTGCGCCGCCTCTTACTCTTCAGCTGCCAGCAGATGAGCCCCTGTCAGCCTCCTGCAGCAGGAGTCGCACTTCCAGTTTTTTTGTTCTACCAGACAACCCAGCAGAACAGCGCTCAGGATCTCCTCTCATTCATCATGGCAATGAAATCGTCAAAAAGGTGGCCGGCGTCATGGGGCCCGGGCGAAGCTTCAGGGTGGTACTGCACCGAAAAAATGGGCAGCTTCTGGTGCCGCATTCCTTCGAGAGTCTGATCGTTGAGGTTAATGTGGGTGATCTCCACATTCTTGCCCCGCAAAGAATTGATGTCGACGCAGAAGCCATGATTCTGCGAAGTGATCTCCACCTTGCCGGTATGAAGGTCCTTTACTGGTTGATTGCCTCCCCGGTGGCCGAACTTGAGTTTGAAAGTGGAGCCCCCCATGGCCAGCCCCAGGAGCTGGTGACCAAGACAGATGCCGAAGATCGGCAGGCTGTGGAGCAGTTTGCCAATGGTGTCAATGGCGTAGGTTACTGCGGCTGGATCACCCGGCCCATTCGAGAGAAACAGGCCTTCGGGCTCCAGGGCCAGGATTTCCTCCGCTTTGGCCTGAGCAGGAAGCACCACCACGTGACAGTGGCGGTTGGTGAGATTACGCAATATATTGAACTTGATGCCGTAATCCAGCGCCACCACCCGATAGTGGTCTGTTGCCTGGGGCCAGACATCTGCAGCAGTCAGATCAGGGCGCCAGGATAGCGGCTTTTGCCGCCCCTCCCAGAGATAAGGGGAAGAGGCAGTCACCTGGGTAACCAGATCTCGCCCTACCAGTCCAGGGAAGGCCCGCACCCGTTCCAGCAGCTCCTCATAATCTGCATCTCCTGTAGCAATAATTCCTTTCATGGCTCCAGCAGTGCGAATGTGTTTCGTTAGAGCCCTGGTGTCGATGCCTTCGATCCCGAGTATTCCGGCATCTTCGAGAAAATCTTTTAGACTCTTGCAACTGCGCCAATTGCTTGGAAATGGCAGATACTCCCGTATGATGAAACCTTCCACCTGGATGGTGCTGGATTCCATATCCTCGTCATTTACGCCGTAGTTGCCGATGAGGGGGTAGGTCATTGTGACGATCTGGCCCTTGTAGGAAGGGTCAGTGAGGATCTCCTGATAGCCCATCATGCTGGTGTTGAACACCACTTCCCCGAGGGCCTCACCCTCTCCGGCAAAGCTCCAACCTCTAAAGGACCTGCCGTCTTCGAGGACCAGCAGGGCAGGTGGTTGTGATAAGCGGCTCATTTTTTTGCATCCTGGGTAGAAGTTGTCCGGCCCGCTCTTACGCAGGGGATTCTTATCATAATCCATCGAGAAGAGCAAGATAAGTACTCTTTGTTCAGATCGTGGAATCACCAGCGAGCAGGGCGCGAACACGGGCAAGATCCTCTGGGGTGTCGACGCCGATGGAGTCGTAGCTGGTGGTGATAACGCGAATATGGAAGCCGTGCTCCAGGACGCGCAACTGCTCCAGTTTTTCGGCAGCCTCGAGGGGGCTGGGGGGGAGGCTGGTCAACTGCTGCAGAAAACTGTGGCGATAGGCATAGATGCCCAGGTGTTTGTAGTATGTGGGCCTGGGGTGAGCAGAGCGGTTTGCCGGGATGGGAGCACGGGAAAAATAAAGGGCTCGACCTCTGGTGTCGAAGACCACCTTGACCACTGAGGGGTCATGAAATGGCTCTTTTTCTGTGGCTGCATGGGCGAGTGTGGCCATGGGCACTTCTGGAGCTTCTGCCAGACCTTGCACGAGCTCGTCTATGGCGGCAGGGGCCAGCAGCGGCTCATCACCCTGAATATTGACTACCAGGGTGTCGTCCTTGAGATTCAGGAGTCGAGCAGCCTCGGCCACTCTGTCCGTACCGCTGGCATGGCTGGCTGCGGTCATGAGGGCTTGACCACCAAAACCAACAACTGCCTCCAGGATGCGTTCGTCATCAGTGGCCACTACCACCCGACTCAGGAGGCGAGCCTCTGAGGCCCGCTGGTGGACATGCTGGATCATGGGCAGTCCAGCAATGACAGCGAGAGCTTTGCCAGGGAGTCGCACAGAGGCGAAACGGGCTGGTATAATGCCTACTGCATCAGGCATAAGATCACTCCTCTGGTTGCATTGCTTGACTGGTTGGAGCCAGGGCCGAAACTGAGGTCGCAAATGTTCTTGCTGTTCGGTCCCACTGCTTCTGGCAGGCAGGCAGCGGGACCTATTCCTGGCAGATGTTCTTGGGCAGCAAGGTAATATGGACTGATATGAACAGCAAGTGATTTTTGCCGCGTTTGCCTGCAGCGGTGCCAGTCGTTCATGATGCCGCCATGGACCGGGTTTTACACTCCCCTGGATGGCCGCTGCAGGCTGCGCCGCATGTGCACTGGTGCGGCTGGGAGGTATGGTACTGCGTCCCTCGTGGCAATGGGGAAAGCGGCAGAGATTGCCGGGAAGATACTTTTTTGCAGGACGACTCAATTCACTGCGGCAGCAATCTGAGCTCTCAAACAGCTGTAGAGGTGTGGTCCGTTTCGTTGGCAGTGTGAAACTCGACACCGAAGCTGTGGAGAAGTCCGCAGCCGGTGCTGCCCTGTCAAAGCCTGTCTCCGCTTCTTGGGGCTTGACAGGATTGCTTCCACGAGTATGATAGAGGGCAGCTATGGGTGCAACATCCTCATTTCCAACAGGCTATCGTTGTTCATTACAAGCTAATAACCGCCCGAAAATCGACAACAGCTCGGAAGGAGGTGAGATATTAACGTTAGAGGCTGAATTATATTTGGACCCTTCAACTGTGAAAATAGGAGACAACTGATGAAGAGAGTAGGATTGTTTGCACTGGTTATTGCCCTCTGCCTGGGTCTGGGTCTTGTGTTCGGCCCGACTGAGGTTGCGGCCAAAACCACATTTATCACCATAGGCACTGGCGGCATCACCGGGGTGTACTATCCCACCGGCGGAGCCATCTGCAGAATCGTCAACAAGAAAAAGAGCGAATATGGTATTCGCTGCACCGTGGAGTCCACAGGCGGCTCGGTGTTCAACGTCAATGCCGTCATGGCCGGGGACCTTGAATTCGGAGTCGTCCAATCGGATCGGCAATACCAGGCCATCAAAGGTTTGGCCGAATGGAAGGAAAAGGGCCCTCAAAAAGATCTCAGAGCAGTGTTCACCATTCACCCTGAATCAGTGACCCTGGTGGCGGCTGACGACGCCGGGATCAAGACCATCCAGGACCTCAGAGGCAAGAGAGTTAATATAGGCAATCCAGGTTCGGGTCAGCGCCAGAATTCCATTGATGCCCTGGCTGCTGCAGGCATCGACTACACCAAGGACATTATAGCGGAGGGAGTGAAAGCAGCTGAGGCTCCCGGGCTCCTGCAGGATGGTCGCATTGACGCCTTCTTTTACACCGTGGGGCATCCCAGCGGCGCAATCAAAGAGGCCACCGCTGGCAGAAGGAAAGTCCACTTTGTGCCCATTACTGACGTGGACAAACTCCTGGCCAAGTACCCATATTATGCCAGGGCTGTCATCCCGATCAAATTCTATCCTGGAGCCACCAACAAGGAGGATGTGCAGACCTTCGGGGTAAAGGCAACTTTCGTCACTTCTGCCAAGGTGCCCGACAAGGTAGTCTATGCGGTGACCAAGGAAGTGTTCGAAAATTTTGAGGCGTTCAAGAAGCTTCACCCCGCCTATGCGGTTCTGACCAAACAGAACATGCTGGAAGGTATGTCCGCCCCGATCCATCCGGGCGCCATGAAGTATTACAAAGAATCCGGTCTGGATAAATATCTCAAGAAGTAAAAGATAATGGGCGGCGGGATCATTCCCGCCGCTTTTTTCTTAACCTCCAGCAGTGCCTAGGCGCTCTAGCGCAGATTTTCAGAAGAAACTGGGAGCCCGGCAGCTTATTCCCTTTGCTACTGGCTGTTGCCTGAGTGCTTCGCTTCGCAAATACAGCGGCGTATTCTGCTGATTTGCCCCGAGGCAATTGCTCACTCAGCACTGAATGCTTACTAAATTAAGTTCGTCACTGAACTTATGAATCGAAGGACTGGGCGTTCGTCACCACCTGCCAACCGAAAAGGGAACCGCAGCCTGTTATACCGCAGACCAACCATAGGTGGCACTCATGAACACAAGCATTATGAATGAAAAGGAAGAAGGCCTGGAGCTTGCCAGGAGGCTGGCTGAGGAAGAAGAAGGGGTGGGCAGACGACCGCGAGGACCTGCCAGATTTGTGATACCTACCATCGCAGTAATCTGGTCATTTTTCCAGCTTTCTATTGCCAGCTGGCTCATCCTCGATACCATCTTTGTGCGGGCAATTCATCTGGGTTTCGCCCTGTTGATTGTCTTTCTCAATTATCCCCTGTTCAAAAAGAGTCGCTTTGGCCTGAAGTTCCTTTCTGTCAAGGACAGGATCCCGCTGCTCGATTATGTCGTTGCCATCGTCGCTGCCTTTTCAGCCATATATATTGTACTCGATTTTGCCGGCATTACTACTCGCTACGGGGCACCCAGCACACGGGATATCGTCATTGGCATTGCCCTGACAGTGCTCCTGTTGGAGGCCTCGCGCCGGGTTATTGGCCCGGCCCTGTCCGTGATTGCCCTGTTTTTCTGCGCTTATGCCTTCCTGGGCCCGTACATGCCGGAGATGATTGCCTTCAAAGGGGTTTCTCTGTCGCGCTTTATGGGCCAGATGACCATGTCCACTGAAGGCATCTACGGCATTCCCCTGGACGTGTCAGCCACCATCGTCTTTCTGTTTGTTCTTTTCGGAGCCATGCTGGACAGGGCCGGAGCTGGGCAATATTTCATCAAGCTGGCGCTCAGCCTGCTGGGTGGCTTCAAAGGGGGGCCGGCCAAGGCTGCCGTTCTCGGCAGCGGCCTGACAGGTCTGGTATCAGGCTCCAGCATTGCCAATATTGTCACTACCGGCACCTTTACCATTCCCCTGATGAAAAAGGTGGGCTATCCGCCCACAAAGGCGGCAGCAGTGGAGGTTGCCGCCAGCACCGACGGTCAGCTGGCACCTCCCATTATGGGAGCAGCGGCCTTCATCATTGCCGAGTATGTCAACGTGCCCTATGTGGCGGTGATCAAGGCAGCAGCAATTCCTGCTTTTGCTTCATATGCGGCTCTTCTGTACATTACCCACATCGAAGCCTCAAAACTCGGTCTGCGAGGTATGCCTCGCAGTGAACTGCCGCCATTTTTCAAGACGCTTCTGGCAGGCGCTCACTATCTCCTGCCGCTGATATTCTTGCTCTACGAGCTGGTGATCATCAGGCGCTCACCTGAACTGGCTGCCTTTCACGCCATCTGGCTGATGGCGGTGATCATGCTTTTTCAGAAGCCGATCAAAGCCTTGAAGAACAAGGAATCCGTGGGTGCTGCTTTCAAGGAGGGCATCGTCGACATCTTAGCAGCCCTGGCAGCAGGCGGCAGGAACATGGTTGCCGTGGCCCTGGCCACCGCAGCCTCCGGCATCATAGTCGGCGTGGTGGCCATGGGACTTGGTGGCCTCATCACCCAGATCATTGACGTGCTCTCCGGCGGCAACATCTACCTCATGCTGGTCATCACTGCTGGCGCCAGCCTGCTGATTGGTATGGGCCTGCCCACTACCGCCACCTACATTGTCATGGCCTCTCTTACTGCCCCTGCCATTGTGGAAATCGGCAGTATGTATGATTTTATTGTACCGTTGATGGCCGCCCACCTTTTCTGCTTCTACTTCGGCATCCTGGCCGACGATACTCCTCCGGTGGGACTTGCTGCCTATGCTGCTGCAGCCATAGCCAAGTCGCCCCCCATTCCCACAGGCATTCAGGGATTCATGTATGATATTCGAACGGCGATTTTGCCCTTTATGTTCATCTTTAACAGCGATCTCATCCTGCACAATATCAACAGTTGGCCGGCGGGGCTGCTGATTTTTGTCATGGCGTGTGTGGGCAACTTTGCCTTTGCTTCGGCCACCCAGGGATGGTTTGTGGCCAAGAACAGGTTTTACGAAGTGCCGCTGCTGTTGTGTGTGACCTTTGTGCTCATGCGGCCCGACGCTATTGCCAAGCTGGTCGGCGTTGCCCACCAGCAGCGTTTCTGGATGTACCCCATTGGATTGGGCATTTTCGGTCTGATTTACCTGCTGCAGAGGCCGAGAACCCCCAAAGTTCCAGCCCCTGCCCCAGCCTAGAGAACAACTAAACTGGCGCGGGCTGCGCTCAAGGAGTAGAAAGATGTGTAGACGCCGTGTTTTTGGGGTATGCGTGCTTGCCGTTCTTATTGTTTCTAGCCTGTCGCCTGCCATTGCCAGCGATCGCTTTACCGACAACGGAGACGGCACAGTGACCGACCACCAGTTGCAGGTGATGTGGGCCAAACATGACAATCAGGGAGATATTGACTGGCGCGGGGCCGAGAGGTATTGCAAGTGGACATTTCCCTATACTCTTCCTGTATTGTACGACAACTGGCGGATGCCTACTGTGGAAGAACTTCGCAGTCTCTATGTGGCTGACAAGGGCTACCAGGGCTATGAGAGCGACTGTGGCCAGAAGGTGAAGGTTGTCCCTGAGATCAGGCTGAGCTGCGGCTGGGTCTGGGCTTCTGAACCCATGTCTGTTGATATAGAGCTGAAAGGCCGCAAGATAAGGAGAAGAAGCATCAGTGCTCGGGTCTTCAATTTCAATCGCGGCTATCCATACACTGATCTCATGCGCCACAGCAGAGCCTATCGAGCTCTGCCGGTGAGAGATTTGCAGCAAGGCAAGTGAAGCCGGTTGTCAAGAGCGTTGCTCCGCAATTTACGAGGAGGGAGTATGCGGGAGGTCAACAAGATCCTGGTGGCCATATGTTTTTCTGAGTATTGTGATGACACTTTTCGCTTTGCTGTGGGGCTGGCTGAACAGCTGCAGGCGGACCTGCTGGTTGCCAACGTGGTAAATATTCGAGATGTGCAGGCGGTCAGTACCATTGAAAGCATGGGCTACTCTGTGAGTTCTGAAGACTATATCAAGGGCGTCATTGAAGAACGTCAGGCAGAACTGGAAAAGATGGTGGCAGCCTCTGGTTTTCCCAGGGATAAAGTCAGGTCGATTTTTAGAGTGGGACATCCCGTGGGAGAGCTTCTCAAAACAATCAAGAATGAGGGGGTGGACCTGGTGGTTATGGGGACCAAGGGGCGCAGCAATCACCCCCATATATTCGTGGGTTCGGTGGCTGAAAAGATGTTTCGCAAGTCCCCGGTGACGGTGGTGTCGCACCGCCGGAGTTGAAGCGGTGGCTGCTGCTGAAAAGGACACGGTGAGGCGGCTGCAGTGACAGAGGCAGGTCGTCAAGGAAAAGAATGGACCGTCCTGCGGCTGAGATCACCGGCGGCAATTGCAGAAATCCTGGTGGACTTTCTAGTGGAGTTGACTGGCCGGGGGGTGCAGCAGGAGGGGGACTGGCTGCTGGCCTATTGTGCTCCGGGTTCTTCTGTTGAGCAATATCTGGAGAAGATCGGCTCGTACTACAAGTCCCTGCGACAGTATTATCCGAACTTGCCGGATCTGGTTCTCTGTGAAGAAGAGCTGGCAGAAGAGAGATGGGATGAAACCTGGAAGGAGTTTTTCACTCCTTTCCATGTGGGCAAGTCTCTAGTGATAAAGCCTACCTGGAGATCGTACTCTACTCACAAGGGTGAGGTGATTGTCGAAATAGATCCAGGTCAGGCCTTTGGCACCGGCAGGCATCCCAGCACCTACCTCTGCCTGATCATGCTCGAGCTTGTTTATTCTGGTGGGCGCGAGTATTGGTGTTCCTCACCATTTTCAGTGCTCGATGTGGGCTGCGGCAGCGGCATCCTGAGCATTGCTGCTGCCAAACTGGGCGCCAAACGTGTAGTTGGCATCGATATCGATCCCAGGGCTGTGGAGGTGGCGAAGAGTAATGTGGAGCTGAACAAGGTGAAACACCTCGTGGAGATCAGCAGCACTTCCCTGGCTGATATCAGAGACAATTTTGACCTTGTTGTTGCCAATCTGACTGCTTCTGTGATCTGCGATCTGGCAGCAGATATGGCTGCCCGGGTTCAGCAAGGTGGCTTGCTTCTCCTCAGCGGCATCCTGCAAGGACAGGAAGAGAAGGTTGAGGAGATTTTTGCCAGGCTGGCTTTCCAGCAAGTTGTCAGAAAAGCACAGCAAGAGTGGCGGGCAGTTCTGCTGGGCAAATTGGCTTGACGGCCCTGGCAACTGCTCAGTTATGTCTGATTCTGGATAGGGGAACATGTGGGTATAAGAATTCTTTTCGGGATGACAGGGGGTTAAAGAGCTGCACACCATGAAGGACTGAAAATGTTGGAAAAATTCGGTCTTGGCAGGAAAGAGAAAACCGCTGAGGAACTCTTGCGGGAAGAGACAGGTGATGTTCGCCGCCTGCGGCCTTTTGAGCGCTATCTGGTGGGTATTGTGGGCATATCCTGGGCACTGTACCAGCTGGCGCTGCCCAGCGTACTTGTTGTTGACAGTACTACAGAGAGAGCTGTGCACCTTACCTTTGCCATGACTCTACTTTTTCTCCTGATGCCCTGTGTGAAGCGACCAGTGCGACGTCTACCCTTCCTGGGGGTTACCGACTACATTCCGGTTATTGACTATGTCTTTGCCATTGTCGGCGCATTTGCTGCACTCTACCTGGCCATTTTCTATGAAGAGCTTGCCATGAGAGCAGGGGCGCCGACTACCACGGACGTCATTTCTGGCATCATCCTGGTGGTACTGTTGCTGGAGGCAACCAGGAGAATCATTGGTCCGGCGCTTTCCATTATTGCAATGGTCTTCACCCTGTATGCCTTCCTGGGCCCCTATATGCCCGACATTTTTGCCTTCAAAGGCGTATCACTCACTAAATATCTAAGTAATATCAGTCTTTCCACGGAGGGCATTTACGGCATACCCTTGGGAGTCTCTTCTGCCATAGTATATCTTTTCGTGCTTCTGGGAGCCCTGCTGGACAAGGCAGGAGCAGGAAAATTTTTCACTGATCTGGCCCTCTCTTTTCTCGGCCGCTACAAGGGTGGAGCGGCCAAGGCCGCCGTAGTTGCCAGTGCGGCAACTGGATTGGTTTCAGGCTCCAGCATTGCCAACATCGTCACCACAGGACCTTTCACCATACCTTTGATGAAAAAAATTGGCTACCATCCCAAAAAGGCTGCTGCAACCGAGGTGGCCGCCAGCACTGATGGTCAGTTGATGCCGCCCATAATGGGCGCGGCGGCCTTCATCATTGCCGAGTATGTCAATGTGCCCTATCTAGAGGTGGTCAAGGCTGCCGCCATTCCTGCCTTCGCCTCCTACTTTGGCCTCTTCTGTATCACCCATCTGGAGGCATCAAAGGCAGGCATCACTGGCCTGCCGCCGGAAGACATTCCAAATTTCCTGGATACGCTCAAGAATGGTCTTCACTATCTGGTTCCCCTCGGCGTGCTCATGTATGAACTGGTCTACCTGAGACACTCCCCCGAACTGGCTGCTTTCAGATCGATTATTCTTCTCCTGCTGGTGGTGTTTTATCAGGAAATACGACGGGCGTTCGCTGCCAAGACCAGCATAGGTGCTGCCCTGCTGAGCAGCGTTCGCATTATTGGCAGCGGTTTTATCCAGGGGTCGAAGAACATGATGTCTGTGGCCCTGGCCTGCGCTTCTGCTGGCATCATAGTGGGAGTGGTGAACATGGGCATCGGCGGCATGATCACTGGCTGGGTCGAGGTCCTCTCCATGGGCAATATCTTCCTCCTGCTGCTCATCACCGCTGTGGCAAGTCTGGTGATAGGCATGGGACTGCCCACCACCGCCACCTATATTGTCATGGCTTCTCTCACTGCGCCCATAATTGTGGAGGTGGGCTCGCTCTTCGATTTCATCATTCCTTTGATGGCTGCTCATCTCTTTTGCTTCTATTTCGGCATTCTGGCAGATGATACACCCCCTGTGGGCTTGGCCGCCTATGCTGCTGCGGCCATTGCCGAGTCGGAGCCCATTCCCACGGGCATCCAGGGGTTCAAATACGACATCAGAACCTCGTGCATTGCCTTTATGTTTGTATTCAACCCCGAATTAATCCTGCACAACATCAACACCTGGAGCCAGGGGTTGCTCATTTTCGGCATGGCCCTGATTGGCATGTCGTCTTTCGAGTGTTTTGCCCAGGGGTGGTGTCTGACCAAGAACAAGTGGTATGAGATTCCCTTTTTCCTGACAGCCTGGTTTATTCTGTTTCATCCAGGAGGTGTGGCCACCTTCTTCCATGTGGATCATGGCCTGCGCTATTATTTCTACCCCCTGGGTATTCTCATTTACGCTCTGGTTATAGGTTGGCAAAAACTGAGAATGAAATGGGCGGAGCGGGCACCACAGGTTTCAGGAGTTTAATGAACCAGGGGCCGCGGTAGATTGTCAAGTGCCGACTGCTGCACAGGGCTATGAGGACAAAAAATGACAGATGATGTTAAAGCCCGGGAAGATGAACTGGTCACCTTAAAAGAGGATGGCTCTCTCTCTGTGCCAGACAGACCCATTATTGTGTTCATTCAAGGAGACGGCATTGGTCCCGACATCTGGAATGCTGCGGTAAGGGTCTTTGATGCGGCTGTTGCCGGTGTCTATGGAGAAAAGCGTCGGGTTCAGTGGCTTGAAGCTCTGGCAGGAGAGAAGGCCTTTGCAGAAAAGGGGGAATGGCTGCCTGGAGAGACCCTCGAATTGCTGAGGAAACATGTGGTAGGCATCAAAGGGCCCCTGACCACTCCGGTGGGGGGTGGAATCCGCAGTTTGAATGTTACTTTGCGACAGGTGCTCGACCTGTATGCCTGTATTCGCCCCGTGAGGTACTATCGGGGAGTGCCGGCGCCAGTGCGCCATCCTGAGAAGGTCGACATGGTTGTCTTCCGGGAGAATACGGAAGATGTGTATGCCGGCATAGAATGGCCAGCGGAATCTCCAGAAGCAAGAAGAATTGTGGCCTTCATTGATGAACACCTGAGCAAGAAAATTCGACCGGATTCAGCCATAGGCATCAAGCCGATGAGCAGAAGGGCCAGCCAGAGGTTGGTGCGCCGAGCAATTCGCTATGCCCTCGACAATGATAGAAGGAGCGTGACTCTGGTGCACAAGGGAAACATCATGAAGTACACTGAGGGAGCCTTTCGCCAGTGGGGCTATGAGCTGGCAGCAGAAGAATTTCCTCAGCAGACAGTTGCCGAATCTGAGGTTCAGGAGAAGTATGGCGGTGTGGTTCCCGAAGGTCGGCTGCTCATCAAGGACCGTATTGCGGATATGATGTTTCAGCAGGCTCTGCTGCGGCCTGAAGAGTATGAAGTGCTGGCCATGCCTAATTTAAATGGCGATTATCTTTCAGATGCCCTGGCAGCACAGGTGGGCGGCCTGGGTATGGCCCCTGGGGCCAATGTGGGAGATGAAGTGGCGGTATTCGAGGCAACCCATGGCACTGCACCTAAATATGCTGGTCAGGACAAGGTCAACCCGAGCTCTCTGATTCTTTCCGGCGCCATGATGTTCGAATACCTGGGTTGGCAGCCAGTGGCAGAACGCATTCGCCAGGGGTTGGAATCCTCTATGGCCGCGGGTATTGTGACTTATGATCTGGCAAGACAGATGAGCGGCGCCCAGGAAGTGAAATGTTCAGAGTTCGCCAGCGCGGTGATAGAGAAAATGGCTGCTCTCTAATAGCATGCAGAAAGGAGCCGCGCTGCGTTCCACAAATCTTTTCCCCTGACAGGGGCATCTGGGGCAGACCTACGTGGGCAACTTCTTGCGAGAACTCATTTTCTTTCTATATCCTCCCATCTGTGCAGGATGTGGTCAGCCCCTGCCGCCTCCTGCGCAGGGGGCTTTCTGTTGCAAGTGCGCATCCAGGCTGGAACTGATCAGACAGCCATACTGTCCTGATTGCGGTCTTCCTCTTCCCCTGGCAGCCACAAAGTCATATCTGTGCGGAGATTGTCTCATCGGCAGCTACCATTTTGACAGAGCAAGGGCGGCTGGCGTCTACCGCGGCTTGCTTCGCCAGGTGTTGCATTCCTTCAAGTATGAGGGCAAGACTTTTCTGGCCAGGGCACTGGTGCAACTGCTACAGCCCTGTTGCCAAGAGATCGGCCAAACGGCGGCCATCGATTTTGTGGTGCCAGTGCCGCTTCATAGGACGCGGCTGCGCACTCGCGGCTTTAACCAGGCTGCCATTCTGGCGCACCATCTGGGAAGGGATCTGAAGATACCTGTAAAATACCAGGAGTTACGGCGGGTAAGACAGACCGACCCGCAAGTGGGCTTGAGCCGAAGTCAGAGAAGGGCCAATGTGAGGGGGGCCTTCCGGATTCGAGGTGCAAAGGAGTTTAAAGGAAAAACTCTGCTCCTGGTGGATGATGTGATGACAACTGGTGAAACGGTGAATCAATGTGCTCAGGTCCTCAAGAGACACGGCGCCAAAACCGTTTTTGTCCTGACAGTGGCCCGGACGGCAATGCTTTGAACAACAAAAGGCTGGCACTATAGGGATCTTCCAGGGGGAGTAATGATAGAACCAGGCCGCAAGGTTTTGGATCGCAGCGAACTCAGGCGGCAAGTGCATTCCCTGCACACGGCTGGCAAACAGATTGTCTTTACCAATGGCTGTTTTGATCTGCTGCATATAGGTCACATTCGCTACCTGCACAAGGCGAGATGTCAGGGAGATCGCCTGGTGGTGGCGGTCAACAGCGACCGTTCAGTCCGGGAGTTGAAGGGGCCGCCCCGTCCCATTGTCCCCGAAGACGAGAGGGCAGAAATTGTGGCGGCCCTGGCGGCAGTTGATCTGGTTACTATCTTCGACGAGCTTGATCCATTGGAACTTGTGCGCCAATTGAAGCCAGATGTGCTGGTGAAAGGGGCAGACTGGCAGCGGCAGGACATAGTTGGTGCTTCCGAGGTCGAGGCTGCCGGGGGCCGGGTGGTGCGGGTGAAGCTGGAGCCGCACATATCCAGCAGTATTCTGTTGCAACGCATTGCCAGCGAGATGGCAACAGGGTATGGGACGGGCGGTCGCAAAGACGAGACCTAGCAGAAACAGGCCAGCCCTATTCGAGATCTGGCGCTTGTCTGCGCAGGGAAGATGTGGTAGAGGCGGGCTGCTTACAACGGCCGCTGTTCTTTATGAGCGAGCAGCCGCACAGAGGCGAAGGGCTCAAAGGAGCTGATGTGCTGCAGTTCCCAGCGGCAGAAGCCCGCCCCGTCAAAAAGGGAGTCAAATTCAGCCGCAGACAGGGCGCCTGCCAGGCACCAGGTCCAGGCATCTTCGGCCGCCTGATCCAGGCCTTCCACCTCGGCCAGCCGCACAAGGTCGACGATCACCAGGAGACCGCCCGGAAGGAGAACTCGGAATATCTCTGTCAGGGCGCGCTCCTTGTGCGGCATAAGGTTGAAGGAACCGTTGGCTACCACAAGGTTGAAGGTTTCTTCTTTGCAAGGGATATCTTCGCCGTCGGCCACGACCCAGAGGCACCGTTTGCTTGCTTTTTCGCCGCAGTAAGTGTTGGCCAGCTGCACCATTTCCAGGGTAAGATCGAGGCCAACCACCAGGCCGGGCCTCTTGAGCCCGGTTGCCACCAATTGAGCATCGATTCCCACACCGCAGCCGAGGTCTAAGACGCGCCAGTGCAGGCCAACTTCCACACCCTGAAGCGGGTTGCCGCAGGCGGCGAATAGCTGCCAGGCTTCAGCCGGCAAGTTCATTCGCTGCACAGGGTATCCGAGGATTGCAGCCAGCTGTGCTCCAGAGGCAACAGGCGCTCTGCTCAGATTTGCCGAGCCGCAGGCCGCTATGCGCTGGTACAGGGCCCGAACATGTGCCTTGAGGTACTTCGGTGGGTTGCTTTTTTTCATATGGCCCGCCCTGCACACAGTGGCAGAGATTAGTTCAAGGGTTCCACCTGTTTCACTTGTAGTCTGCTATTTTATAGCATTGTTGTTGCAGTGTGTAACCATCTCTGCTTCTCTAGAGAGCATACCGAGGTTAATTTTTCGCCTGGCAGTTGATAGCACTGAGCAAGTAAAGCCTGACTGTGGTTGTCAAGGGCCAGTATTTGTGAAACAACACACTTGGCTGAAAAAACAGGGAAGAATCTGATATTCTTGTTTTGACATGTCCTGCAATTGCTGCTATATATTAAAATATGCCTATTTCATTAATATATTATCTAGGAGAGCACTATGAAGCTTTCTACCAGAGGCAGATACGGCACCCGCCTGATGGTCGACCTTGCCAAGCACTATGACAATGGGCCTATCCCGCTGGGAGAGATCGCCAGACGGCAAAATCTATCGGTGAAATATCTCGAACAATTGATTATTCCTCTGAAGGCTTCTGGTCTGATCAGCAGTGTGCGTGGGGCCCGGGGGGGGTACCGGCTGGCCCTTGCCCCAGCGGAGATCAGCGTGGGCCAGGTAATAGAAGTTCTTGAAGGCGATCTGTCACTGGTGGATTGTGTCAAGACCCCGGAGCTGTGTGATCGTCATCAGGAGTGCCCCACCAGAGATGTCTGGCAAACCATGAGTAATGTCCTGAGAGAGAAGCTATTTGCCCTGACACTGGAGAATGTTCTCCTAGGAGCAAAGCTCCCTGGGGACTAGAGTCACCAGCTGAACGATCATAAAGTAATGTTATAATGTTGCCCAGGTTGCTCGGGCACTATTTTGTTTGTGGGTGTACTTGTTTTCCACTCAGTGCCATCGCCTGTTCTTTCCCTTTGCCCTCCACTTCTGTTAAATTCTTTTAGCACCGTAATTTGACAGGACTTCCCTGCTTCGATGTGTAAAGAAAGTGTGTTATATTCGAACACAAGGGAGGATCTAGATAAGTCTGGCCGTCTCGAGGAGAAAGATCATCGCCATTCAGAAGGAAGGAGGGAAGTGATGGCCGTGCGAGTGCTGATCCAGAGAAAGATTATACCCGGCAATGAGGTGGCCCTCGGTGAACTTCTCATGCAACTGCGGAGCAAAGCAATGCACGCTGCCGGCTATATATCAGGTGAAACCCTGCGAGCTCTAGATGACCCAAACGAGTATCTGGTGATCAGTACCTGGAACAGTCTGGACAACTGGAAGAGCTGGGAGTCCAATAAAGAACGCCAGGAAATACAGCAAAAAATCGACAGCCTGCTGCGGGCGCCTTCGCTTCATCGGGTTTTTGTATACGAGTACTGACTCAGTTTGTGCAAGAAGGCTCAGATGAACCTTTCCTGTTCACTGTAGATACAGCCGCAGTAAAGCTGCCGGTAGAGACCGAGCTCCTTTGATTTTTCAATGCCCTCTTGCCATCCCTCGCGAAAGTCCCGGTAGAGAAAGGCCACGCCGTATCGGCGGCTCGCCTCCTCGCCTATCTCTCTGACCAGGTCATGCTTCTGGTGCTTGCTGTAAAGCAAGGTAGTGGTAAAAGCGGACATGCGACTTTTTTTAGCCAGTCGCGCCGCAGCATGGAGCCTTAAGTGATAGCAGTAGTGGCAGCGCTGCGATTCGCGGAATACCACCTGCCTGAGAAAGGACACCACGTCGTATTCATCTCTGTAGATAACTTTAAGAGTTGCTTTTTCTGCATATTGTCTGACTGTATCTCTCCGCCGCTGATATTCCTGGTAAGGATGAATGTTTGGATTGAAGAAAAAACCAAAGACCTCGTGCCCCTCGTGCCGGAGAGTTCGGAGAGGGTAGAGAGCGCATGGGGCACAGCACATGTGAAGAAGTACTTTCACGGATCTTATTCTTTCTATTCTGGTCGTTTTTCTGCCGGCCGCCCTGTCATTTGAGCAGTTGTTGCGCGGCGATGTGTATAGGGTCCCAGGCGCCTGAGAATGGTGGGGCGTAGGCCAGATCCATATAAGCCAGCTGTTCCAGCTCGAGCCCTGCTGTGAGAGCTGCTGCCAGTATGTTGATCCTGGCGACTACTCCATTGCCCCCTATGGCCTGCGCCCCGAGGAGGCGGCCGCTGGATGGCTCCGCTACAAGCCGCAGCCACAGTCTAGTTGCTCCAGGAAAACTGTGTGCCTTCGAAAAGCCCTGGATGATAACAGAAGAGGCCTGCAGGCCGATTCTCTTTGCCTCTTCCTCGCTGAGACCAGTACTGGCAATCTCCAGGTCAAATACTTTGCAACAGATTGAACCTACAATTCCTGGAAAGGAGACCTCCTGGCCGCCGATGTGAGCTCCAGCAATGCGGCCCTGTTTATTGGCAATGTCGCCCAGTGGCATGTGTACGGGCTGACGGCTGACAAGGTGTAGACACTCGCAACAGTCTCCTGCCGCATATATCCGGGAGATGTTGGTCTGCAGGTGTTGGTCTACCGCAATTGCCCCAGTTGGGCCTATCTTGATGCCAGCAGCCGCTGCGAGTTCAACTTCTGGCAGCACACCCATGCCCACAAGGACCAGATCGCTGGGCAGCTCTCCATTATTGGTGTGGGTGACAATCTGGTGCTTGCCAACTTTATCGAAACCCAATATCTCCGTATGGGGAAGGAAATAGACATTATTTCGTTCAAGTTCTTGCCGTATTTTCTCGCCGAAGTCTGTGCCCAACCGCCTCATGGGCAGGTCCTTGCGGTAGACGAGTGTGGTTTCCAGTCCCAGCGATCTGAAGGCCTCACACATTTCCAAAGCGATCAGACCAGCGCCTATGACCAGGGCTCTTGTAGCATTATGTTCAATGAGGTAGCGTTTTAGACGTATAGCGTTGGCAACATTTCTCAGGGTGAAGATCCCCTGGTGAGCCACGCCAGGCACCTGTGGTAGCCGTGGGCGGGCGCCGGTAGCCAGTACCAGGTAATCGAAGGGCATCACATGGCCATCGCCAAGTCGAACTTGACGTGAATCGAGTTCGAGGGTCTCCACGCGGCTGTGGAGTTTAACTGTGATGCCTGATTTTGCAAAAGCCTCCGGTGTCCTGGCAATGAGTTTGCTCTCGTCTCTGATTACATCACCGATGTAATAAGGGGTAGGTCAGGCAGAAAAGGAAACGTGCTCGCCGCCTTCGATTATGGTGACCTCCATATCCGGCTGGACTCTTTTTGCTTTTGCTGCTGCACTGGGACCGCCAGCGCCGCCTCCCACCACCACGAGTCTTTGTTGCATGAAGGATCTCCTATCTTTGCCTCTGACTGCTTTGAATCAGCCTTTTGTACTCCGATTTGCAAATGCAGGGACGTATTCTGATGATTTGCCTCGAAGCAATTGCTCACTCAGCACTAAGTCCTCAGTAAACAAGTTCGTCATAGAACTTATGAATCGAAGGACTTGGTCAGGGACAGGACAACTTCAGCCATATATGAAGTCTTTCAACTTCCGGGCTGCGATTTCAGGGAGTTGACTAAATTCTATACCGACCTGCCAGGTATCAGCTTCAGGTTTGAGCCAACGGACAACCCCGGGGGCAAGAATGCCGCCCCAGGGCGCTGGCAGGTTGATCTCTAAAGTTACCGGAGAGTCGAGCACCAGAGTTTTCTCCAACTCTCCGCCCTTTGCTTGTATGAGCATACCGGTGAGGGATATATCAATGGAGGTGGCATCAAAGGCCACATCTATCTGGGTTGCCTGTTTTCCCTCTTCTGAGGTGACAAACAGGGCAACAGGCAGTTGTTCCCGTAAGCGGGGATAACGCCTCCTTTCCTTGATGCCGGCAACGGCTCGCTTCACATTCAAGTCCTCCAACCGCTCCTGATAATATTTCACTAACATCTCTTTCAGTTGGCGGTAGCGCAAGATGAATTTGCGCAGGCGGGTATAACTGAACTCGCTCAATAGAGTCTCCTGGACAGCCATCACCGACGTCATGCGTGGACCACCTGTGAGAAAGGCCATCTCACCGAAAAATTCTTTGGGGCCGAGCATAGCCACCTGGAGTTGCTTGCCTTGCAGGTCAGTAACAAACACCTTGGCCCGGCCGCGGAGAATAACATAGAGAGAACGGCCTGGGTCTCCCTCGCGCATAATGAGTTCACCAGAGTGAAACACATGGAGATTGGCTTCTTCCAACAGTTGATCCTGTTCGCTCTGTTCAAGGGGGGCAAACAAGGGTGTGGCCATGAGAACGTCTCTGAACCGCTGTGGTTCAGGACTCCGGCCCTCAGAGGCAGGTGGCAGAGTTTCATATTGACCGGTAGCCGCAAAGATCTCCAGGGTGTTGGTGAGTTGCTCTGATCCGCTGGGAACCTGCTGTTCTATGAGGCTGAAGACAGCATCTCCGATGGAGAATGTATCGCCTGCCTTCAACGTTCTCCTGGCCACGCGTTTGCCAGCGAACAAAACCCCGTTGATGCTGCCCAGATCCTCTACTACCCAGCCGCTTTCCTGAAAGCTGATCCTGGCGTGTGAACGTGAAACCTTGTGGTCTGCCAGGGTGATGGTGTTCTCCGGGCTGCGGCCTATTGTAACAGGACCCTCCAGGGGATAAATGCTCTTATGAAGCGGTCCCTTTTCCAGTGTCAGGTAATATCTCTTCATGCCAGTGACACACAGGATAAACTGGAGTCTGAAACACGGCACAGTTGCGGGAAGGAATCAGCTGTCCCTCTGCAGTATCCTGCACGCCGCTACAGAGGGAATAGTGTTCCAAGGCGCCGAGTGCAGAAGCTTCAAAACGAGTGCTTGCCGCCGAATAGCCAGCCAGGGTCGAGAGAAAACACCTCTCTCAAGGTCTCGACACTTTTCTTGCTAAGAGGCTTTCTGCCTGCTTCAACTTCCACTAGGTCAGTTTCAGTCATACCCAATTTTTGCGCCAGAACGGTCCGCGTGATGCCGCGGATTTCTCTGAAACGCTGCAAGCGCTCGCCAATTTTTTCTTGATCATTGCCAGCAGTCATTAGCTTTCTCTAAGGTGTTAGCAGAACATGACACCCTAATGTAACATATGTTGCCCCAATATGCCACTCAGCAGTCGTATTGGTGTCGACCACAAGCATCTTTCCTTTGAATCTCGGCTGGACAGCTGCAAAAGAGACAGGGAGGCGATCTTTGTGCAAGTCGCCTCTTGCTGTTGAGACGACTTTCCTTCTATACTAAAAAAGTTCGTCTGAGGTTGACCTGTCGTCTTGCGGAGGTGAGCAGCGTATGCATGCAGTGATCATGGCTGGAGGCAAAGGAACCAGATTCTGGCCTAGAAGCAGGGAGAAAAGGCCCAAACAACTGTTGAACATTACTGGTAGTCGATCCATGCTGCAGCAGACAGTGGCCCGAATCAGAGAGCTGGTGTCCCCGCAATACATCTTGATAATTGCAGGCAAGTCACACGGTCGTGAGGTGCGAGCTCAACTGGAGCAGCTGCCAGCGGAGAACATCATCCTGGAACCTGTCGGCAGGAACACTGCTGCCTGTATCGGTCTCGCTGCGCTGCTGGTACGCAAACGGGACCGGGATGGCGTCATGTTGGTGATGCCGGCCGACCACCTTATTGTGGATGAAGCTTTGTTTGTCAAAACCTTGAAGAGAGCGGCAGAGGCAGCCTTGCTCAAGGATGTTCTCATCACTATTGGCATACGACCCACAGCTCCTGAGACTGGCTACGGCTATATCGAGGTTGGTGAGCCCAAGCTACGGCTCGGGAACGACCAGCTCTACACAGTGAAATCTTTCCATGAAAAGCCGAACCGAGAAAGGGCAGCAGAGTATCTTCGGCAAGGAGGCTTCTTCTGGAACAGTGGAATTTTTATCTGGAAAGCAAGAACAATTCTGGAGGCGCTCCAACTCTACCTGCCGGATCTTTATGCAGGGTTGCAAAAGTTGGAGCCAGCTCTGGAGTCGGCAGATTTTGACCAACGTATGGCAGCGGTCTATCCCGACCTACAGAGCATTTCCATCGATTATGGCGTAATGGAGAAAGCCAGGAATGTACTCATGATTCCAGGCGATTTTGGTTGGAACGATGTGGGAAGCTGGGCTGCGGTGGCACAGCTGTGGCCCCGGGATGAGAACCACAATGCTTTTCAGGGGACTCTGGTGGCGGTGGAAGCCAAACAAAACGTGGTTTACAGCAAGCAACGACTATGTGTGCTTCTCGGCGTTGACGATCTCATAGTGGTGGACAGCGGTGATGCACTGCTCGTTTGTCCGAAGAACAGAGCCCAGGATGTAGGAAAAGTTTTGGAGCTGCTTCGACAGAAAGGGCTGGAGCAGTATCTTTGAGACAAGAAAATGCAGATTGGTTTCAGCCAATGAAAGCAAAAGTATTGCTTCAAGGCTATTATTTTGCACAGCGTTGATAGTTCCATTTACTCCAATTTTCAGATTACTCGAAGGCACAGACAGTGAAATTGTTGGCAATCCTCGGCAGCCCTAGACGCGGTGGCAACAGTGAAATTTTATTGGATCAGACCATCAGAGGCGCCCGTGGCTGTGGTCTCACAACAGAAAAAGTTGTTCTGCGAGATCTCAGAATCAGTCCATGCCTTGAAATATATCAGTGTGCCAAAGCCGGGGTGTGTGCCATTGATGATGATATGCAACCATTGCTTGGGAAGATCACGAGTTATGACCGACTTGTTGTGGCCTCCCCGGTATTTTTCTATAATGTTTCTGCGCAGACAAAAGCGATGATAGATCGCTGCCAGGCCCTGTGGGCCAGGAGATATCTCCTGCAGGAGCCGGTGTCATCTTTGCCTGAGAGGCAGGGTGCCTACATTGCAGTAGGGGCCACCAGGGGCAGGAAACTTTTTGTAGGCATAAAGCTCACCATGAGGTACTTTTTTGATGCCATTGACGTTCGCTGTGTAGGCGAGCTGCTGGTGAGGGGGGCAGACGAAATGGGGGCAGTCAGAGAGCAGAAACATGCGCTGGATGCGGCCTATGATCTCGGTTGTCGATTGGCGCAGCTGGAAAACGAGCAAGCAGGATAAGTTTAGCGCAACTATTCCGGCGCTTGCATTGACAACAAGGAGGATGCCATTGTCGAGAGGTCCTGCAGCTGCTTCTTGGCTGGGAGCTTTGTTGGCTGGACAGATTTCTCTGGGACGAAAGGTGCGCCTGAGGTCCAGCGGCAAAGTGAAGATAGCGTCGCTAGGGTTGGCGCTGCAACTCCTCTGGGGCTGCGGCGGACCCGTGGCCAATCATCTGATATCTATTTCCCTGACAAGGCCTGCTGACATCGAACCGTACCACCTCGAGACTGTTGGCATTCTGGAGATTGACAGCCCGCGGCAGAACATTGTTGGTTCAGAGTTGGCCCGGGAGATCAACAAAGGTTTGACTGGCGGGCCCTTACGGCCGCTGCTTGTCAAGGTGCCAGGCTACCTGGCCAGAGATGCTGCTTCAGTGAAAATGATAGCTCAGCAGGCAGGGGTGGAGTCTTTGTTCTTGGGGGAGATCACCGAATACGTGGTACAGGTAGAGAAAAAGACCAGGAAGGTGATTTCCACCAGGGAACCACAACAGGATGCTGACAGACAGTTGACCTGGATCGGCATCCAGGAAAATCCACTGATAGCAGATGCCTTCTATTACCTGCTGGCCTATCCACAGTCGGAGAAGGTTGTGGAGATGCCCTGTGAGGAGGCGGTGGTGCGCTTGACTTTGCAGGCCAGGATAGTGGTAGCTCGGACGGGAGAAACGATCTGGAGCCGGCGGGTTGCGAGGCGCTTGCGAAGACGAACTTTTCTTCTCGACCACATGGACGTAAACCAGGAAGTACAGAAGCTACTACGGTCCATGGCGAGGGAGATCGTCAACCAGCTGCGGCCGCAGCGAGCAACAGTACAGAGGCTTCTCAGGGCACCACTACTAGGTTCGAGTCCCAAACTGACTCAACTGTTTCG
This sequence comes from Deltaproteobacteria bacterium, assembly GCA_019309045.1. NCBI lineage: Bacteria > Pseudomonadati > Myxococcota > Myxococcia > Deltaproteobacteria bacterium. The sequence continues at coordinate 33,643 of JAFDGZ010000024.1, forward strand.
CCAGGGTATTCAGGCCTGCGCTCGGGGAGAATGGCATACCGGTGAGGAATTCTTTCTAGAAGCAGTGCAACAGATGCCGAACGAGGCCATAGCTTATGGCAACCTGGGTGTAGTGTACGAGAAGACAGGGAGGTTCAAAGAGGCCGTTGCTGCCTACGATCGAGCCCATGCTGCCAGGCCGCAGGATCCCACCTATTCTTACTACAGCAGAAGCCTGCGAACAGCCTTTGCGCCCCAGATCGACAAGGACGATCTGCCGAGTGTGGTCCTGGATGTCTGCGCTGACGGCAGGATTTACATAGACGGAGGCAGCGACTCGAGACGAGAAATAGGACAAGCTGTTGCAATTTACCGCAGCCGAGCTGCCCGGGATCCGCAGTCAGGAAGATTTACCGAGCTGGACGAGATGGAAATAGCCCGGGGAGAGATAGTAGAGGTGCAGCCACACATGTCTATAGTTAGGACGTTTTTTGTGGATGTTGACCATAAAGTGCAGAGAGGAGACCTGACCAGGTTCCACTCTGGCAAACCTTGACTGGAACAGTTGGTGCATTGCTTGTTGACGTGACAGCAATCTATGGGAAGAGCTGACACATGGCTATCAGAGAAATTGCCAGAATGCTCTACCGGCTGCAGCAACAAGTTGAGGAGTTGGAACGCTCACTCCAGAGTGAGCCTCCTGGTACAAAGCGGGATGCCATGGGGCAAGAACTCCGCCGTCTTCGGGCTGAACATAGGAAGGTAAAGGCTATACTTGAAGGCGAAAAGGCAGCACCATCCCGTCGCAGCCGCCTGTAGGGCGGCTGCTGGCTGCTGACCTACTCGGTTGACAAGGAAAAAGTGCGCCCCAACAAACGGTTGCCATCTGGTTTTTTCCGAACCACCGTTCTCCCCCCGGCCTTGTCTACAAGTACCGGTATTTCTGCCCTTCGGCAGGGTTACTAGGCCCGTCCGTAAGGTCTCGCATGTTTGAAAGACCGACCGTAATGGCTTGCGCTCATTGGGGCTTAGTATCTTTATAGCATGCTCGGCGATTTTTGCCAACTAGTTTTTTGCTGGTCGGTGATGGAAACGGGGAGGTGCTTTGACCATGCCTGCTGATTGGTCCTTCAATGGCTCTCAGGAACGGCATAACTTTCCCCGGCAGATGCTGGCGGCCAAACTTGAGCGAACAGCAAGTCTGCCGCCGAAGAAGCGCCTACAAGTGCTTTTGACTGACCTCCACTCTAGAGAGTTGGTGCAGGCCATGGCAGAAGAAGACTTCTATTTCATGTTTAAAGAACTGGGAGCCCAGGATGCCCTGCCTTTGCTGGAGCTGGCTTCGGCTGAGCAGCGCCAGTATTTGCTGGATCTCGAACTGTGGCGGCGGGACAGATTCGCACCAGACAAAGCGCTCGAGTGGCTTTCTCTACTCAATGAATGCGGCGAGGAAGCCATGAAACAGTGGCTGCGAGAAACTGATCCTGGTTTTATCTGCCTGATTTTAAAAAACTTTTTGCGGGTGTACAAGGCAGGAGAGGAAGAGAGCAGCCATGAACTGCTGCAGCTGTTTACAGTTGATCAGGTCTACTATCTCGACTTTCTGGTGCCGGAATCCCGAGATATGGTTGCCAGAATGGTGCAGGCACTGGCAGCAGAGAACCTGCTCCAGTATCATAATATCCTCGAAGAGATTCACTGGAATATTCTGGCAGAATTGGAAGAGAGTCAGCTACATTTTCGCCGAAGTCGGCTGGCAGAGAAAGGATTCCCAGACCTGGACGAGGCCCTGAGTGTGTACGACCCTCTGGAGATGGAAGAGTTCAGAGATCGCCTGGTAAAGTACGATTATCTATATGCCGGCGTCCCGGCTGCGGCACCAGTCGCCCCAACATACCCTCTGTTGGCGCAGCCAGAGCATACCTTTCTCAGGGCAGTTCTCGAGAAGATTGACAGTGAACCTGAAGTGGAGCGCCTCAGGCGGGAATTCGCCGCTCTTGCCAATCAGGTTATGGTGGCTGACGGGATTGTGCCGGAGGATAGTACAACTATTACTGCCAATCTCAGTAAAGTGAGCGGTTACCTGAGTGTTGCTCTCGAAGCTCTCAGCAATGGTGATTTGGGGCAGGCAAGGGAATTGCTCAGGAAAGCCCCGGTTGGCTCTCTCTTTCAGGTAGCTGTGGGGGTGATATTCGAGACCCGAAGGCAAGCTGACAGACTGGTTATCAGCTGGCTTCGCCAGTGCGGCTTGCCTATCGAGTTTCTCGGAGAACCGTGGACATCGCAGCTGCAGGGCCTCTTGCAGAAAAGGCCAAAGCGGTATGTGGGCGGTACTGCGGGAGAACCTCTATACGACGATTTCTCATCTCACGCTGACGTGTTGGCTCTGGACGGGGTTGTTCAGTTGGCCCATCTAGTAGGCGAGGTGGTTAAAGGATTGCTGCCGGTACAGACCTGGCCGACATGCTGGCGACGACTTCAGCGCTCCATGCCGGAGAGCACTCCGCTGGTTACCTGGAAAACCGCAGTTCTCACTGCTTTTGTCCATAATTGGCAGGGAGAAGAATTTGTTCTGCAGCCGCTTGAGTTGAGGCAAGTCATTCAGTTTCTCGGGGAGCTCTGGGAGCCCACTGGCAGGCCGAGACGCGTGGCCCGGCAGATCCGCCAGCAGTTTTGCCAGTGGCTCAGCGCTCTTGCCCGGCGAGACAACCAGCAAATGGCTCCTCTCTGTGAAATCCTTTGCGGCCATCTGGAGGAGGAGCTGGGTGACGTCAGTGAAGAGTCGCTGCAGCGCAGATACCTCCAGACGCTGTTTCTCGTTGAGCCGTAAAGCATCAGGATCGGCGAGCATTGTCCTGAAAGGGCAATGGCGACGAAGTCAGCCGGGGTAGCAAGCACCAGGCTTCGTCACAAAACACACAGCCTCGAGCCCTTTACGGAAACGGGCATCGTAGCCGTAGCGGTAGCCGAGCTCCCCGGGCGGTGGTGCCTGGCAGGAAGGCCTGCTCTGCAAAGAACATAGTCGCGTATACAAGCTCTCATCACCCATAACTCGCCTACTGCGACCTGAAATATGACTATCCTTCCGGGCGTCCTCGGTCCTCGCCCCCTGCGACGTACTATTCAAGTACGCCTTCGAGTTCGAGTCCCTGCGATTGCCCGGTGGCACAGCCATCTTTCAGGTCTCGTCACGGAGAGTCATGGGAGATGAGAGCTTAAGGTAGCCTCAGTTGATCTCTAGGTAAGTCATGTTTCCATAATAACCTCGGCTCTTCTGGTAGCGGGTAATGAGTTGTCGGTGGCTCCGAATGTTCTTTGCTCCCCAGGCATTCCTGCCATCACAGCACGAGGTTTTTCCGATGAGTTTTGCCGGTCAGATGAATTGACCGAAAGCCGTGGCCGCCAGCCGAAACGGGCATCGTAACCCTGGCCGTATCCGAGTTCTCCGGGCGGAGGTGCCTGGCAGGAAGGTCTGCTCCGCAAAGAACATAGTCGCAAATACAAGCTCTCATCACCCACAACTCGCCTACTGCGACCTGAAATATGACTATCCTTCCGGGCGTCCTCGGTCCTCGCCCCCTGCGACGTACTATACAAGTACGCCTTCGGGTTCGAGTCCCTGCGATTGCCCGGTGGCACAGCCATCTTTCAGGTCTCGTCACGGAGAGTCATGGGAGATGAGAGCTTAAGGTAGCCGCAGTTGGCCTCTGGGTAAGGCATGTTTTCATATCAACCTCGGCTGTTCTCTTAGCGGTTAATGAGTTGCCGGTGGCTCCGAATGTTCTTTGCTCCGCAGTCATTCCTCCCATCACAGCACGAAGTTTTTCCGATGAGTTCTCCCGGCCAAGTGGATTGACCGAAAGCCGTGGCCGCCAGCCGAAACGGGCCTCGTAACCCTGGCCGCAGCCGAGTTTCCCGGGCGGAGAGA
>JAFDGZ010000025.1 GCA_019309045.1 Deltaproteobacteria bacterium
AGCAAGGTGTTCCTGTGGATCTTCAAGATGCGCGCCGCTTCACTCTGATTCCACCCTGCCCGCTTCAGTGCCCTGATTATGTACTGTCGTTCAAAATTTTCCCGCGCTTGCAGCAGACCATTTCGTTCCCCAGAAGTAGTTTCAGGTGGGGCCACTGAATCTAGAATAAGCTCCAGGGGTAGGTCCTCATAGGCAATCGGTTCGTTATCTCTTCCCAGAACCACAAGCCTCTCCACCAGGTTCTCCAGTTCTCGAATGTTGCCGGGCCACGGATACCGTTCCAGGGCCTCCAGGGCCCTGGGAGTAAATCCCAGTACCTGCCGTTTCACCTGTTTGTTGAATTTGGCCACGAAATGCTGGGCCAGAATCGGTACATCGCCCAGGCGTTCCCGCAAAGGCGGCAGTTTGATAGGTATCACATTCAAGCGAAAGTAGAGATCCTGCCGAAAAGTGCCATTTCTGATGGACTTTTCCAGATCAGTATTGCTGGCTGCTACAATTCGCACATCAACCTTGATGTTGCGGTTGCTTCCGAGCCGGTTTATCTCTTTTTCCTGAATCACCCTGAGAAGTTTGGCCTGCAGATCAAGGCGAAGCGCAGCTATTTCATCAAGAAAAAGCGTACCCCCATCAGCATATTCGAACTTGCCGATGCTTCGGTTGTGTGCTCCGGTAAAAGCGCCCCTCTCGTGGCCAAACAGCTCACTTTCCATGAGTTCGCCAGGTATCGCAGCACAGTTTATCGCCACGAATGGTCCATCCCTCCTGTTGCTCCAGCGGTGCAGACAGCGGGCCACCAGTTCTTTGCCGGTGCCGCTCTCTCCTGCTATCAGAATTGAACTCGTGGTAGGCGCCACTTTCCTGACAAGCTCCAGGATCCTGGCCACCGCACTGTTCTGGGTTATGATCTCATTGTGGCTGAAGGCATAGGCCACTTCAGAACGAAGATAACGATTTTCTCGCTGCAGATTTCGTTTTTCCAGGACGCGGCTTACAGCCGAAAGTATCTCGTCCGGTTCGAAGGGTTTGGTGATGTAATCATAGGCCCCCAGTTTAATGGACTGCACCGCTTTTTGGGCCTTGTCCGAGGCTGATATCATAACCACATCCATGCTGTCATCCATGCTCTTCAGCCTTTTCAAGACCTCGATTCCATCTAGCTCTGGCATGGTAACGTCCAGAAACACCACATCAAAGCTCGCCTGCATGCAGAGGCTGAGCGCTTCCTGTCCGCTCGCCGCCAGTGTTACACTATAGTCGTCCTCGAGAATGACCTGCAAGGCATCTCTCGCCCCCTGGTCATCGTCTACCACAAGGATTTTCGGCTGTATACCTGCTGTGTCTGCCACCACATCCTCGTTTGACCTGGCCAGCGCCTCTGCCACTGCAACGCCCTGGCGCGTCTTTGCCAGGTAGCCACCCTAAACTCTGTCCGCAAAAATCCCCAGAGTATAATCACCCTGCAAGAAACGCTGCACACACTGTTCGACCAGGGCATCGCTGGTCAAGGCCATATCTAACAGCCGTGTACAGGCGACCAGTCTGCCGAGAAGATCCAGCTTTTGCAAACATTCTTCTGACTCACCGTATTTCCACCTGGCCTTGATGAAGTCGCCCTTGGCCTTGTAGTCAAATTCCAGGTGCAGGAGAATGTCGCCTATCACTTTAATTCTTCTCAGCCGTCTCTCTTCGGGCGCCGCGCCTCCCTTGAATGTCAGAACCACATAGTTGTCTCGGCTAATCGAGCAGACATAGGCGTCAATGGTGGTGAAATGGTAGCCAAAGCGCAAGCTCACGTTAAGATAGTTGGCTGCCACGATAAAATAGTTGGAGCCCATTGTTTGATCAGAGACGAGAGTAGTCACCATTGTCTGGGACATGGCTGAAAAAAAGCCCTGCAAATCCAGTTTTCCTTGCAGGAATCCTTCCCAGTGCAGCCTCTCACAGGACAACCCCGTCCAGAAGGCTTGAAAAAGCCGGGAGTCCACATCCTCTGGTTTTATGGTTTGCTCATTGCTGGAATTTATTATCCTGCCGTCAACATCAATCACATAAGTGAGCAGAGGCAAGCGCCCCTTCAGCCGATAGGCACGCTGCTTCGACTTGCTCGCGGTCGTCTTGCTGGCAAGATCGTACATAGCCTTCATGCCCGTCTCATGGACAAAACGTATAATGTCATGCAGCGACCGACAGTTTCTTGCGGTAAACTGGGGGGAATCCGGATCACATAGATTCAGAGGCGTGATAAAGGGGATCACTTTGCTGAGAACCCGGTAAGATTCTGTGGCTTTGATGTTGGCCACCGGCTTCTTCTGGACAACGTCCCAGTTAGTCGCCTGTTCATGACTACCGCGGTAAACCAACTTTTGGCTGGCGTCGACAATGACCCAATCTTGCTCTGACAACCGCCTGGTGGCTTTACGTGTATTTACCAGAGTCGGAACGTGAAACTCCCTTGCCAGGGAAGACATATGATCCGTGAGACTGCCCACGTTAGTGACGATGGCACTGACCCTATCCATGACCTTCACAAAGCGAGGTGAAGTCCTGGCAGAAACCAGCACAGCTCCCTTTGGACAGCGAGCCAAATCGTGCTCCGTGCGGTACCTGAAGACGACACCGGCACCGATGCCACCGCAGGCTGTTTCTCCTCCTTGCAACAACAGCTCACCATGAGCATAGTTGGTCTGCTGAGCAGCAGCTTTTTTGGCAATAGTCAACGGTCGACTCTGGAGAATATAGAGTGTACCGTCTTCGTCAAGGGCCCATTCAATATCTTGCGGCCACTGATAATGTTCTTCTATTTTTTGGGCATACGACAGAAGCGTCTGCAGCTGGAATTCATTGAGGCAGGGTAGATCTCTCTTCCTGTCGGGAACCCGCACTTTTTTGAGACCACCTCGAGGGTCGGCAACGAGCATCACCCTCTTGGTGGAAATATTCATCGCCAGCAGACTATTACCGCTCTCTTTGTCAAATACAAATGTATCAGGGGTTATTTCGCCATCGACCAGCAATCGTCCTAGTCCCCACAGGCCGCTTATGGTGACCAGATGGCTGTCAGGATCGTTAGGATCTTCTGTATAAATGACACCTGAGGCAACCGCTCGCACCATTTTCATGATCGCCACACTCATGGCGATATCTTGGTCACGATAACCGCGTTTTTGTTGGTAGTAAATAGCTCGAGCGTTGTATTTGCTGGCTACCACTTCCTTGTAAGCCTCTTCAGCTTGTGCTGGCGGGATATTCAGAAGCGAACTATATTGGCCCGCAAACGACGAGTCCGTATCCTCTCCGAGGGCACTGCTGCGAAAACTGGCAAAACACCTTGAATCTCCCCGGGCCAGACGTTGACAACCTTTTTGCAGCGACGAAGAGAGATCGTAAGGCAGAGCTGCCTTTCTGATGAGCTCCTTGATGTCCTGTTCAACCTGGAGCAAACTTTCGGTATTTTCCAGATCGACCTTTTCAAGCAGACGCGATATGGCAAAATCAAGATGGCTGTATTCAATGAACTGGGTGTAAGCGCACACCGTAGTGCCGAAACCATCCGGGACCGGCAGCTGCAGCCGGTTCTTGATTTCACCCAGGTTGGCCATCTTGTCGCCGACTTTATCTGCCATCTCGTGGTATATATAGTCGATAAATACCGCTGTTGGCGTGTAAATCGGCTCTGAAGCACCGGTAACCACGCCACGGATCTTTTCGGCCAGTGATTCGCAGATTTCCACCAGTTCTGGATACTCCTCATCAGTAAGGAGGTTCAGCAGTCGCACAGCATTTTGCACACTGAGCAGCAGACTTTTCGTGGTATTGCGCAGATAAGGTATGGTAAAAACACTCTCGCCATCAAAGTGGGCGTGCAGTTCGTTGATCAGCTCCAGGGCGAAGTCATTTTCCGCCAAGAGTTTTACAAAATTATCGTAATCATGCCTGAGATCACGCTCCCTGTTCTTTGCAACTCCTTTAGCATGTTTTTTCAGCCATGGAACGAATCGTGTCATTTTGGCAACATTCCCTCTTTGGCTAACACCATCGTTCTAAATGTGAGTTCCCTGGCCAGCAACAATATCCTCCTGGTCTATGCTTTGCTTGCCATCTGCTGATATGCGGAGAACGCCAGGCAACATCACCATGTTGACATGTTGATGGCTGAAATTGCTGAAACACCGAGGCTGCAGCAAGCTCCTGTAAACAAGCCGCCAATTGTTCCGCGGTGTCCAATCCTGGCAAGGTGCCTCCCAATTCTATTACCAAGTAAAAGCTAGAGCAAATAGTTTTGTTGCTTTCTGGACTGAAATGTTTCCTTGGCCAGACCGCGGCAAATATTATACTTCACCTGTAACCAACTATTGTTGCCGAATCGCAGAGCGCCAAGGGATGAGCACCTCATGGCTTCTGGAAATATTGCAGCAGCGGAACCATATTGACTGCAGCGCCACAACAGGCGGCTAACGGCTGTGCTGCGGCATGGCGGCAACACCAGGATTTTCACCGTGTTAATGAGGCGGCTGCGTCGCAGAGCATGCTTCGAGAATCACCTGGCTTCCAGCTGGAGTTTTCTGCTGACTTCTCTGGTTCCCTGAAGAGTTTACCACTGCTAAGGTATAGAAAAATTAAGGAATCTTTGCTCAAAGCAAGTTGACAAATCTGTAGCACCTGAGTTAGGTTAACGGGTGGCAAATTGACGTGCTGCAGACAAGCACCCCCGGGCGATCACGCCTGAGGGGGAGCGGATATTGCAGCCTTCGAAAGTAGAGTCAGCCTTTGCTGCATTCCTTTTGGGCCGTGCATCTTTCTCTGGGCTGGCCAGTGAAGAGTGCCAACAGACGCATGGGAGATATCAGCCAAATTGACAAGCGTCTTCTCTTTTCTCCAGAGCAAATAGATCGTCAGGTTGAACGGTTGGCCGGGGAGATCAGTAGAGACTATCAGGGCAAGGACCCTGTGTTGGTCGGAGTCCTCAAAGGTGTATTCATCTTTCTAGCAGACCTTGTGCGGCTTCTGACCATACCAGTACAGGTCGACTTTGTGCGGCTTTCCAGCTACGGAGAAAATACCACTTCGAGTGGCACGGTGCGCATCAGCCACGATGTGGAGATGAGTCTGCGAAATAGGCACGTGCTCATAGTCGAGGACATAGTGGACTCCGGACTCAGCATGCACTTTCTTCGTGATCATCTTGCTTCACATGAACCGTGCTCTTTGAAAATATGTGCGCTTCTAGATAAGCGTGAACGCAGAAGCACGGAGGTTGCCTTAGATTATGTCGGCCTCAGGGTAGAGAAGGGTTTCGTTGTGGGCTACGGGCTCGACTGCAATGAAGCATATCGTCAACTGCCTGGAATTTACGAGTTAATTTTCTAACAAGGGCATGAGGGGCTGACTCATCAGCTTCTGCCATTATATGCAGGTGCCAGCATGATTATACAGTGTGATAATTGCCATACCAGGTTTCGTTTGGATCCCGACCGCCTCAAAGGCGAAAGCACCAGAGTGCGGTGTTCAAAATGCCGGCATGTGTTCACCGTCAGCCGGCCTGCCACTCCTGAAGACCAGGAAACTGCACACCCCCCCCTGGAAAGCACTCCCAGAATTCCTCCCCGCCGGGCAAGCGCCAGCCGCTACCTGTTGCTGCTCCTGCCTCTGCTGTTGGTGGTAGCTGGAGTTGCCCTATGGCTTTATTTCCCCAGATCAACACAGCAGCCAACCACATCGACAACCAAGGGCATTGAATTTCTCCATCTGGTCGAAGCTCGTGGCTATTTTATCGACAACCTGCAGGCTGGACAACTATTTGTGATAGAGGGACGTGTTCGCAATGACTTTCCAGAACCTCGCCGCCGGATTCGCATGCGAGCAAAATTGTATACGAGTGACGGACAGCAGGCACAACAAGTAGATTTTTACGCTGGCAATTCTCTTACTGCTGCCCAGCTGCGCAATCTTCCCCTCGAGGATCAACGCCGGCTGATACAACAGCCTCCAGCTGGAAACTCGCAGGACGAAGTGGTTGCCCCTGGCAGCGAAATCATTTTCACGGTTTCCTTTGGAAATCTGCCTGAACTGAGCAAGCTGAGCGATTACAGCGTGGAAATAGTGGCATCCCAGCCAGCCTGAAAGGGCTTATTCATGCTTTCCCTTCTAGAGTGATTGAAAGCGCGCAAACTTTTTCTCACTTTTGCGGCAGTGATCAATTATGCAAAGAAAATGGAATCTCCTGATCGCCGGCCTGATGCTGTTCATGGTGCTGGCCATGGGTACAGCGGGGTATATGTTTTTGGACGGCTGGAGTTTCCTCGATAGTTTCTACATGACCATAATCACTCTTACTACTGTAGGCTTTGCAGAGGTACATCCGCTAACGCCTGCGGCACGGATCCTCACCATTGCCGTCATTGTTCTTGGCATCGGTGTGGGGGCTTATCTCCTCGGAACTGTCAGTCAGATGATTATCGAGGGGAGGTTGCTTTATGTGCTGGGGAGGAAGAAATTGGAACGAAAGATCCTTTCTCTGAAGAATCACTACATCATTTGCGGCTATGGGCGCGTAGGCAGAATCGTCTGCGAGGAGATCAAAAAAAGCAGGCCTGTACCACTGGTGGTCATTGAAAAAGACAATACCATGACTCCCAAGATCCAGGAAGACGGCCACCTCTACATCCTTGGAGATGCCACAGACGAGGAATCGCTCGTCCGAGCAGGAATCATGCAGGCAAAGGCCCTGGTTACCGCCCTGGACTCGGAAGCTGACAATGTCTATATCACCCTGACTGCCAAAGGATTGAAGCCAGATCTATTTGTGCTTGCTCGGGCAGGCAGAATCGGCTCAGAGAAGAAGCTTCTTCGTGCCGGCGCCAACAAGGTAGTTTCACCTCATCATATCGGCGGCTCGCGCATGGCGCAAGCCCTGCTCCGCCCAGCAGTCACTGACTTCATTGAACTGGCAATTCACGACCCAGAAATAGAGCTGCAGATGGAGGAGATTCTGGTAAAGCCCACGAGCAGTCTGGCTGACGTGCCCCTGGTCGACTCGGGCATTCGCCAGCAGCTCGACCTGATCATTGTGGCTATAAAAAAGGCGAGTGGAGAAATGCTTTTTAATCCAGCTTCCCACACTCGCATCCAGATCGGCGACACTCTTATTGCCCTGGGCAAGAAAAAAAGTCTCCTCAAGCTGGGAGAATTGTTAGGAAATTCCTCTTCCTAGAACTTTCCTCTTTCGTTGGCCGCCGATGACCGCAGTTTATTAGCTCCCGTACCCTGCCTGAGCTACAACTCTGTCGACCGCAGTAACCGACCGGCAGTGACAGTAGTCCAACTAGGCATATTGTTGACAGAAAGTTATCGACATGTTAGCTTTTCTATTCTTTTTTTGCGATTCTACTTTTGCGAACTGCATGTTCAGACAAACCGTAGATATAGAGAGCGTTGCCCGTATTTGCTCCAGGTAGTGATTCTGTCTAGGAAGGAAGTTTCATGCTTGACATCAGATTTGTCAGGGAAAACCAGAAGCGAATTCAACAGATGCTGAAACAGCGCGGTTCAGACTTGCAACTCGAGCCTGTGCTGGCCCTTGATGTGCAGCGCCGCAGGATTCTCCAAGAGGTGGAAACGCTTAAACATGAGCGCAAGGTTGCCTCTGACGAGATAGCCCAGATGAAGAGACGCGGAGAAAGCGGCTCTGCGGCCATTGAGCGTATGCGCCAGGTTGCCAAGCGGATCAAGGAATTGGACAGCCAGCTTGCTGATGTCCAGGCAGAACTCAACCAGGCTCTGCTGCATATTCCAAACATACCCCATGAGTCCGTACCAGTAGGAAAGGACGAAAAAGACAACCCGGTGGTAAAACGCTGGGGAGAAATACCAGAATTTTCATTCACTCCACGGCCACACTGGGAAGTGGGTGAACTTCTTGGCATCCTCGATTTCGAACGCGCCGCCAGGATGACTGGGGCTCGTTTCGCCCTTTATTGGGATGAAGGAGCCAAACTGGAACGCGCCCTGATCAACTTTATGCTTGATCTGCATACCAGTAAGCATGGCTACAGGGAAGTGCTGCCTCCCTTTATCGTTAACAGCGCTGCCATGACCGGAACTGGTCAACTGCCTAAATTTGAAGAGGACCTGTTCAAACTCCAGGGCTGGGACTATTACCTGGTGCCCACAGCAGAGGTGCCGCTGACTAACATTCACCAGAACGAAACTCTTGACGAGGAAGAGTTGCCCGTATACTACACTGCTTATACCCCATGCTTCCGTTCTGAAGCCGGCTCATATGGTAAAGATACCCGCGGGCTGATCCGCCAGCATCAGTTCAACAAGGTGGAACTGGTCAAGTTCACCACGCCAGAAACTTCCTACCATGAGCTCGAGACTCTTTTGCTCGATGCAGAAGAAATATTGCAGCAGCTGCAGCTTCCTTACAGGGTGGTAACTCTGTGTACCGGTGACATGGGGTTTGCTTCAGCCAAAACCTATGATATCGAAGTGTGGCTGCCCGGGCAGTCCACCTTCAGAGAAATTTCTTCCTGTAGTAATTTTGAAACCTTTCAGGCTCGACGGGCAAATATTCGCTATCGCCCAAAGAATCAGCGAAAAAGTACTTTTGTCCATACTTTGAACGGCTCTGGGCTGGCCGTGGGCCGGACCTTGGTAGCGATACTCGAGAACTATCAACAGGAAGACGGCACCGTTGCCGTCCCTGAAGCGCTACGACCCTATATGGGAGGCGCGCAACGTATCACCGGCAAGAATTAGAGACTGTCCACTGAGTCAGTCGTTGTTCTTAATATGGGACAAGCCTGAATCCCTCGTCATTTTGCCTCGTTCTTGGAACGGGACGTGATGATGCCCATGCGTCATTGCCGTGGAAACGGCAGTCCCATGCGGGAAAGGCAAGTTGCCGAGAAACTTTTTAGGGACAACCAAACCGAGCTATGCTGCTGTAAGAATTTGAATTAGCAGTTTAACCAATATTGCCCCTAGGCAACACTGTCAGCAATCAGAGTACTGCTAGAGTACTGCCTTCGGAATGCCGAGGGACAATTGCTTGGTGATGGGCGCCATGAATGGAGATCATAGCCACGGGAACCGTCTGTTGCTCATTGCTGCTGTGTCGGTGGCAGTTGTCTTGGGGTTCATGGCCGGAGCGATTCTTGTTCACATTTCCAATTCAGAAAAGGAGACACCTGCGTTACGCTCAAAGATCAGCTCTACTGTCACTGGCCATAATTTGGCCGAGTTGGAGGTGCAGCTCTATTTCGGTTCAACAACGGCCAACTACCTTTACGCCGAAAAACGAGTCATTCAGGCGGGTGGGGCGGTTTCCGCAGCAGCAGCCATCATAAGAGAGCTCTTGCAAGGGCCACATTCTGCAGGTTTTGTCTCAACTATCCCTGAGCAGACCACACTGCGCCATCTATTTGTTACAGAAGACGAGATCGCTTATGTGGATCTTTCAGCAGAAATCTCGAGAGGACATCCTGGAGGTATTATCGCTGAACTGTTAACCATATACGGAGTTGTCAATGCCCTCGCGCTGAATCTCAAAGAGATACAGCGTGTGCAAATACTGGTTGATGGCGAGGTTGTACCGACTCTGGCGGGACATGTGGATGTCAGCCACCCATTGCCTGCCAATCTTGCTCTAGTCCATTAACAGGAAAGCAGCATGTCCAGCCGCCTTCGCAAAACGCGAAACATCGGCATCATAGCTCACATCGATGCCGGCAAGACCACAGTTACTGAAAGGATGCTCTATTACACGGGCAAGTCTCACAAGATGGGTGAGGTGCATGACGGTGAAGCAGTCATGGACTGGATGGAACAGGAACAGGAACGCGGCATTACCATTACTTCAGCTGTTACTACCTGCTTCTGGCGCGAACACGAAATTCACCTGATAGACACCCCTGGGCACGTAGACTTTACTATCGAGGTGGAGCGTTCTCTTCGAGTACTCGATGGGGCCATCGGCGTCTTTTGTGCTGTGGGTGGAGTGGAACCTCAGTCAGAGACCGTCTGGCATCAGGCTGACAGGTACAGAGTGCCCAAAATTGCCTTTATCAACAAAATGGACAGATTGGGAGCTGACTTCTTCGGCACGGTCCAGCAAATACGTGAAAAACTGGGAGCCAGACCACTGGTGTTGCATATACCGTTTGGTTCTGAAGCAAGTTTTGCCGGGGTGATTGATCTTGTCCGCATGCAGGTAGTATCCTGGGACGAAGCTACCTTGGGGGTAGTCTACGAATACCACGAAATTCCACAGTCGCATCTGAAGGAGGCAGCTGACAAAAGGGAAGAACTGCTTGAAAACATAGCAGAGTTCGATGACGAGCTCATGGAGAAGTACCTGGCAGATCAACCTGTTGAGGCAGAGGATTTGCTCCCTGCTATACGCCGGGCTACTTTGAATTTGGACGTGGTTCCAGTTCTCTGTGGCAGTGCACTCCGTAACAAGGGCATTCAACTACTGCTCGATGCGGTAGTCGACTTCCTCCCAAGTCCCCTGGATGTGTCTGCTGTGGCAGGCCAACATCCCAAAGACGGCCGCCAGTTAACCCGGGGTAGCAGTGAAAAAGAGCCTTTTGCTGCTCTGGCTTTCAAGATCCACATGGATCAGGGTCGCAAACTCACCTATGTTCGAATTTACTCGGGTTCGGTTACTACAGGTACTGATGTCTACAACGTGAACAAAGATGTCAAAGAGAGGGTGGCGAGAATTTTTCAAATGCACGCCAACAAGCGCGAACGTCGCAACAGGGCGGCTGCAGGAGAAATTGTTGGCATGGTTGGTCTCAAGGCAACTACCACTGGCGACACCCTTTGCGACCCGCAACATCCCATATTGCTGGAGCGCATCGAATTCTACGAACCGGTAATTTCGATTGCCATGGAGCCTCGCACCCACGCAGATGAAGACCGCATACTCCAGGCCCTGAGCAAATTGGCGGAAGAGGATCCCACCTTTCGCTATCGCCAGGATGCCGATACTGGGCAAACAATAATTTCTGGCATGGGGGAACTCCATCTGGATATCCTGGTTACTCGGCTTCTGCGAGAGTATTCACTGCAGGTAAATGTGGGCAAACCACAGGTCGTCTACCGGGAAACCATTTGCAGGGAGGTGGAAGCTGTTGGCACCTTTGACAAGGAAATTGCCGGTGTTCGCCACTTTGCTCAGGTAGAACTCCATCTGCAGCCCAGGGAACGAGGCAGAGGCAACCTCTTTCGCGACCTGGTCCGAGACGGCTCCATACCAGTGGAGTTCATTGGCGCCGTTGAACAGGGTGTCATGGAATCAATGGAAAGCGGCGTACTGGCGGGTTACCCCATGGTGGATGTGGAAGCAGCTGTGATCGGCGGCACCTATAAAGAGCAGCTAGCCAGCGAACTCGCCTTCAAAGTTGCCGCTTCCATTGCTTTTCAGGAGGGCTGCCGCAGAGCCCAACCCCAGCTGCTGGAGCCCATCATGGCAGTGGAGATTCTCTGTCCGGAAGAATTTACTGGCGAAGTGATCAACGATCTCAATATCCGCAAAGGCAAAATTGAGGGGGTCCTCAGCAAGCCCTCTGTAAAGATTGTCAGGGCCACTGTGGCCTTATCCAAAATGTTTGGCTATTCCACAGCACTGCGCTCAGCCACCCAGGGGAGAGCAAGCTTTACCATGCAGTTCTCTCATTACGACAACATTCTGGAAAAAAAATAAAGGGTGCTACTCTGTTCTGGCAGTGCCTTCCCCTCTGCAGCATTTACCTCAAAGTTGATATATCATCCAAAAGCCAAATGTTGTATGAACTTGTATGGTGCTTCCCATGCCTGTCACCTCATCGCCAGCGGGGATGGCTAAAACAGTAAGAGGAAAATGACATGGCATCTGCGATGAGGTGTACTGTTTCAGTCGATCTGTCTCAGGTGCCCGATGGCCTTCCTTAGCGCTGCCGAATGTACTTCCCCGGCAAAATGTACTGGACTTTTGCCATAGAAAGGATCCCAGCCAGCGGGATCGGCTCCACAGAAAAACTGGGTCTCCAGGCCGATGCGCACCACTGCCTCCTCCACAGACAGGCCCACCACCTTGTCGGCAGCCTTCCAGGTTGCCCCGCATGGGGCTCCCCGAACCACTACGATGCTGCCTATGCGATCCCTGTCCATCTCTACAATCAATTCGGGAGTGCCGAACCTTTGTCCATAAAGCCCCAGGCAAGCCTGCCGGGAAAGGCCGCATCAGGTGGGCGGCGTAAAGACCCCCGGCAGTCTGATTTTTTTGCCAGAAGCCACAACCGGGATGTTTTTCTTGCTGAACATCCTGGCGAGATCATGAGATAGATCAGGATGTTTCAAGAAGTCCAGAACGAGGTCCACCCGTATGTTGCTCGGCAGATATTCCCTGCAATCGTCTAACAGAGGTGGCAGCATTTCATCAATGGAAAAAACCTCCAGGCAAAAGTCGCCATTGCCATACTCGCGAATACCCGCTATCTTCGCCTCACCACTGCCGTTTTGCTGGCATACAAGAATACGCATCATTACTCGGTCTTTTCTCTCTCGGATCCCGCTTCAGTATCGGATCGCGGTTAGAGAAACGCTGCTGCCGAGGGTTCACCTTCCTGAAACGACTTACCTGCAGGAGAGGCCCTCCAGCCACGACATAACAACATCAACCCTTACCGCATCCGGCAACGCACCAACCTGCTTCTGCCCGAGGGGGAGTGACTCAGTTCCACCGAACTGAAAACCTCCTTGAAGGGTGTCAGATCACCTGTAGCAAATTCTCTGGCGTCTTTCGAACCCATCGAGGCGATTCTGGCATAAAATAGTAATTTTTGCACTCTTTTTGCCGGCACCTCGTGCTCCATAACAAGCACCACACCTTCCGGCTTCACCACCCGCGCCATTTCTCGCAGGGCCTTGTCTCGCGCCTCGCCCTTCAGTTCATAAAGTGCATGTGAGCAGGTCACCACATCCATACTGT
Source organism: Deltaproteobacteria bacterium (assembly GCA_019309045.1). Taxonomy (NCBI): domain Bacteria; kingdom Pseudomonadati; phylum Myxococcota; class Myxococcia; species Deltaproteobacteria bacterium. The sequence goes on from JAFDGZ010000025.1 coordinate 12,983, forward strand.
CGTCCCTAAAGGGGAGTTGTGCGGCATCGGCCTGCACAAAATTGACCTCTGCTGAAAAGCTTTTCTTTCTGGCCTGCAACAGCATCCCTCTGGAAAAATCTAGTCCAAAGAAAATGGTTCTCCTGCTGGCTTCTCCAAATGCAGCAAGTACCGAACCTGTACCACAACAGACGTCCAGAACACGAGCACCTCCTTTATTGCTCAACTCGGCCGCCTCTACCAGAAAATGCCTGGTGTCCTGCTCATCCCGACGGGCATGGATCTTGATGAAAGTGTCATAAAAGCGAGAAAACAGATCATAGTATTTTTGTCTACCCTGGCGATAACTTGTCATGGTTGTCTCATCCAGACTCAAAGAGCAGACTCTCCTTGTTCCGCTAAAAAGCATAGCAGCTCAACCAGATCACGACAAGCGTCTTGGACAGAATTCACTGGTCTCCTGCCCCTGCCGCTGGATGTGGATGGTCTTCTCCACGAATCCTTTGCAGGAGCAATGACAGCTCAATGCCATTTGCATGAGGCAGCAGGGCAAAATTGCTTCAAGCTGCAAAAGTGCGGCCCAGGTGTGGTCCCTCAAAGATCTTGCTTCCGCACAAGTACACTCCTGCTAAGGCCCGAACTGTGGCGCTGCATGGCTCAAAGTCTGCTGTTCTGACAAAAACAGCGTGGTACAGAGTTTGCTAGTTTCCTGGAGAGTGTTAGACAAGGAACGCTGACCCCGGGCAAAAAGAGTACTGTACTGGCAAGTTCCTCGGGCACAGCGGTTCTGCTCCCATGAGGGAGTGTATGATTTGCCATACATAAACGGAGGAAAAGACACAGCCAAAAACTACCAGCCACCAGATATGAGTAAAAAATAATATTCCTCCTAGGGCAAGAGTTTCTACGAAACTAAATTCAGGCTGCAGACAGAGGAGAACCCATGGCTATCTGGAAAAAGAAGACGGAAAAGTCTGCGAACAGGAAAGGCCTTACCTTTATAGGCGACAACTGCAAAATTGAAGGACGAGTCGAGGTCCAGGGTGAACTGGTTGTCAACGGCCGCCTTCAAGGAACGGTGAAATGCGATACTTTGCACACAGGGCCTAGCAGTCACCTCGAGGCCAACATTGTAGCAGGCAACATGTTTCTCTCCGGCAGAGTGGAAGGCGAAACCCTGGTACATCAGCATCTGGCCATTACCAGTACCGGGGTGCTCTCCGGCAAGGTTTCTTATGAAACCCTGTCAATAGAATCCGGCGGCATACTCAATGGCGATGTATTGAAGAAGCAAATGAACTCCAACAAGGTTCTCTCTCTGGAGGAAGCAGGCGAGCCAAAATCAGAGAATCAACCGTCCAAGAAACCATCCGGCAAGTCCAGTACAGGATAATGTCTGAGCCCGGTTCATCCTCCAGCCTGGGCGAAGGAATGAACCAGCTGCTCAGACAACATCAGGAGGGAATTGACAAAACCGCACCGCTCCGAGCAGTGCAGCACACCAACTCACTCTTAAAAGCTCAAAGTTTCCGATTCAGCCATAAGATCGACCAGGAAGGGCGCCCCTTCGATACGTACCCCCGGAAGCATCTCATCGGGGGATAAATACCTGTGATCCACTCAGGCCTTGCAGGCATAAATGGGGGCATCGTGTTCAATGAGATAATCAATAAAGGGCTTCATCTCCTCGCCAGTGGACGCTCTCGCCCCTTCCGCCATCCCGAATTGGACCCAGTGGATAGCATCGTCGACAAGAAAGACGCTGACGTCGTGCCCCTTTTCGCAGGCCACTTTGGCAAACTGAAAGGCGCGCGTCGCTCGGCCGGCCTTTTCGAAGCCATTGGAAATAATAAAAACCATTTTTGACACAGTATTCACCTCCTTTCTCCGTTAATTTTCAGGCAGCAATTTTTGCCAACGAGCAGAAATGGCAAGTTCTTCTCCCCAGCCTGTCGCACCTTACCCCAGCGGGGTGAAGGCGGCACCAATCTAGGCTTTGATATAATGATATCCCTGGTCTTCGAGATCGAGAATTGCTCGGAGACCGTTCGGCACGCACTGGATGAATTCTGGCAGGTTTTCCGGTTTCAGGTTTAGAAAACGAAGCGAGTCTTCACATGCCAGGATGGAAAAGCCTTTCTGGCTCAACTCTTGTATCTCTTCCCGCAGCAAGCGGTCGCAGGCGATGCACACTCCGGCTGCAAAAATATCAGCAATTATAGTAATCTGCAGGCCGGCATCTCCCTCCCTCTCTACCAGCCTAGCTGCCTGTTTGACGACCAGGCGCCACTTGTCCCTGTCAGATAAGTGGATAAGAATCTTCTGCCTTGCCACACCATCTCCTTGAGGCAACTACATGCTATTGTCAGAAGGTACAAGCATTGCTTATCTCACATGACACTCTGATTTCAGCTAGTACACCAGCGTGGCGTTGGCAGTGAGAATTTCCTGGGTTAGAACGCCTGAGGCTGTTGGGACTGCGCCTTCAATAAGATCAGCCTCGTCAATTTGCCGCTCCTTGATGCAGGGGGTACAGACTAGAAGCCTGCCACCAGCCTCCCTGTAGCTATCCACCAGTTGTTTGAGCGGCGGCAAGCCAGCAGCAAAAACATGCTCCATGCAGTGGTTAGTAGCAAGTAATACTCCCGTGCCCTGCAGCACCACTACGGCCTCCACGTCCATAACCTGGGCCGCATTTGCCAGGACGAACGGCAAAGTAGCCCTTTCCGGATCTTCTCCTGCATGAGTTACAATATAAATTATTTTTTCCTTCTCTGCCATGGTTGCCTCCTTTTATCAGCTCCGTTCTGGGAGTCTCAAGATATTGATGGCAAATTCACCCTGCTGCTATTTACAGAAGCTCACCTTATGCGCACTTGGCAATCACTGTGGAGAGATCCTCTGCCTCCACTCCACCTTTCCTCAGATTTGCCATGCAAATTGGACACATTGCCACTATCGGTGCCCCAGTACCTTTCAGCTCAGCAATTCTTCTGTCCCCAATTTCTTTAGACAGTTTTGGGGAAATGGACTCAGCTGGCCCACCGCAGCAATGAGTAAACTGCCCCGAGTTTCGCACCGCCACACATTCGATGCCAAGACTCGTCAGCAGCTTCACAGGAACCTCTGAAAGCTCCAGGTAGCGCCCATAGAAGCAAGGATCATGAAGTGTCACTCGCTCACCGTTGCCGTTATCTGCCTTGAAGTCCGCCAGCTCGAAATAAGTGTGCACCTCGAAGTTTTCCCCCACATACTTTGGATAGAGCACTTTCAAAGCATATGTGGTGTGAGGATCCACAGTTATCAACTTGCGCACTTTGTGGCGCTTCAAGGTGCTGGCCACAAATCTTGCGTGTTCTATAAAGCCGTCGATGTCTCCAAGGTCATAGAGCAAGATGCCGCTGTAGAAGTCGAGATCTGGCTGATAGTAGAAATCAACTTCTGATTTTTCGAGAATCTTGACCACATTGAGCAGCATGCCGTTGAACTTTTTTTTCTCCTGCCTTGAGGCGAGAAAAGCAAAGCCCAGACCTACAAGAAACTTTGGCATATATTTCCCATAGCCCACGTAGTTTGCCAGGGCGGTATCCTCGTAGCGTTCAAGATAGGCCGTGGTCTTCTCTATGTAGGGAACCGATTGATACATGAGCCCAGTATAGAGCATGGCATCACCTGTTGTGGGCAGGGAGGCCTTCTTCCACCATCTATTTATGACAAAGTTTGGCGCCCCAAAGGGATTCCTGCTTTTTCGGACATTGTCGGCTATCAGTTCAATGATATCTCGTGGTCTATACATGAGCTGTCCCCCTCCAGTTGGCAATGACAAACCGCCGCAATGCCAGGATAATTTCCCCCGGATCCGCCTCCCTCGGGCAAGTATGGCTGCACATGCCGCAGTGGAGACAGCGCCAGAGTTCATCAGCACTCTCGAGAATTCGCTCTCCAGCCCCTATTTGCGTGTAACGAATCATCTTTCTCGGAAAGTGTTCATAAATGAGTGGACATATAGCCGCACAGGTGCCGCAATTAAAGCATTCCATGGCCGTGTCAACGCCGAAATGCTCCAACTTTTCAGCAAATTGAGGATCAACCACTGCCATATCTAAACCTTCCTTTCCTGAGGGGCTGTCATCTCTTCTGCCCGAGAAAGTCATATCTTTCATTCTGCTCTTGACAGCCCTGCTGCCAGCTGGTATCGGAAAAAGCTGCCGTCTTTTTCTCCTTCGACAACCTCACCGTATTTTTTCAGAGCAGCCACAAACCAAAGCACCTCTGCTGGCTCCAGGCCTGTAGCCTCGGCCACCTCTGGTATTGTTCGTTCGCCGTTGTTCAGCTGCTCTTTGATGGCCTCAATCTTTTTCTTCTGTATTTTCATTCTGGCTGAAGCTGCTTTGATCATCTCCTTGCGCTCGGCCCTCAGCTGTTTCATCGCCTGTTTTTTGCTCTTGTCGTTGTTGTCCATGGTAGAGTCCCTCATTTGAGCATCGCTCTAGAGCATCCACTCCTTGAATGCCCAGAGAACATCTTCGCTGAATTCTGACGGAGTGCTTTTCCTTTCAGGCCGCAATGTCTGAGGCAACAATAGCATCCACCATGGCTTCGTACTGCTTCAGCGTCCAGCCTTTCACATTGATGGCATTCTCTGGACATACTGCCACACAAGCGCCGCATCCCATGCACAGGGCCGGGTTCACTTCGGCACGCTGCACTTTTTCTCCTGCCACCTCTACTTGCACCAGGCGCAGAGCGCCGTCACGAAGGCAGGCATCCACACAAGCACCGCTGCCTGTACATTTATCCAGGTCTACTTCTGCCACAAAGGGATCCAGCTCCACGTAACCACGGGCTAGCAATGAGGCAGCCTTCACAGCAGCACTGGAGGCAGCATTGCACGCCTCGCCTATGTCCATAGGCGACTGACAGGTTCCTGCCAGCAGAATGCCTGCCACTGACAACTCAACTGGTCTGAGCTTTGGATGCACCTCTAGTAGGAACCGGTCTGCACCGACCGGCAGCTTCATCATATCTACCAGGCGAGAGACATCATTTGGCACCATGCCCACAGCAAGGACTACCAGATCCACAGGGACCTGCACCTCTTCGCCGAATGTCAGGGAATCATTCACCGTAACTTTGAGTGGATAGTCGCTGCTGCCGCTGTTGCTGGCTACCTGGGGTGGCTCTTCCACCTCATACCGCAAAAAAAGCACCCTGTTTTTAGCAGCCCGCTCATAGAGCTCCTCCTGGCCGCGACCGTAGGTACGAATATCCCTATAAAAATCGAATACTCTCGTGGCCGGATAGGTCTCCCGGATCAAGTTGGCAGCATGCAGTGTAGAGGCGCAACAGGTGCGCGAACAGTATTCGTGCAAATTGCCCTCTTCATCCTCCTGGTGGATTCCAGGAATTTGTCTGCTGCCCACGCAGTGAATCATGGCCATGCTTCTGATCTGGCGGCCTTGCACCTGTAAAGCCTCACCCTCACCACCGTCCTCACTCATGGCCCGAATAAGTTCAGGCAAGGTGATGACCTCTGGGTATTCACCGTAGCCAAATTCACCCCTTTTTGGAATGTAGGGCTTGAACCCGGTGGCGAGCACCACCACGCCAGTTTCCAATATGACCTCTCTGGCTCTCTCAGGAATTGCTGCAGGGCAGATTCCCACGAAGGGTATAAACTCACCGACTCCTGCACCAGCCTCCTGCATCATCGTCAACATTTCCTGTTCGCTGCCGCCTCGAGGTGGCTGTATATTAATGCGCAGTTTAAAATTGCCCACGTATCCTTCGAAATCTACCACCTCGGCACAGGTATAAATTTCAACGGCAGGATCTGCCATCACCTGTTCCGTCAGTTCTTTGAGAAGGTCTGCGGCCCTTTCCCCGGTGGGGGCCACTCGGTCTAGCTGCGCCACTCGCCCACCTAGAAACGGCGTCTTTTCCACCAGAGTGACCGGAATGCCCCTCTGGGAGAGGTCACATGCCGCCCGCAGCCCTGCAATGCCGCCCCCGAGTACAATAGCATGCCTCTTGGCCTCAACTTTGATGGGCTCGAGAGGTTCGAGCTGTTTTGCCTTGGCTGCCGCCGCCGCAACCAACCTGTTCGCCTTTTCAGTGGCTGCCTCGCCATGATGCACCCAACTGACTTGCTCCCGGATATTGGCGTGTTCATAGACATAGGGATTTGCCCCCGCCCTGGCAAGAGCGTTACGAAACGTCGCTTCATGGAGGCTGGGTGCACAGGAGGCCACCACTACCCGGTCCACCCTGCCGCTTTTTATGTCCTCCATGATCATTTCCTGACCAGGATCAGAGCACATAAACATATTGCTTCGTGCTACCACGACACCCGGAATCTTGCCAGCCTGCTCACAGACTCCTTCCACATCCACGTGATCTGAAATATTGCCGCCGCAGTAGCAGACGTACACACCCACTTTGCCTTCCGATTCCCTGTTCTTTTCTTTTTTCTTGTCCGTCATCTGTTTAGCTCCACCGCAGGTACGTTGGGGTTTATAGCCCTAGGCAACCGCTCTCCTTCTGGAGTTCAAGACTGTGAGGTATTCTGCCGCGCTCATGGCGGCTGCTCCCGCCTCGGCAATGGAGTCCACAATGTCTTTCGGGCCCGCAGCGGCTCCAGCAACGAAAATACCCTCTGTGTCGGTTAGAGTGGGTGCCAGTTTTGGTTTTACACTTCTTATGAAACCATCCGAGGCGGTGGACACCTCGCAATAGCCTGCAGGATTCCAATCGGGCACCATCCCTAGTGACAGCACCACCAGATCATGCTCGGCGCTGGTCACTCCGCCGTCAGCCTCCTGGGATTCATAATGAACTGTCACCGCACCGTTTTCCCCTTCAGTCAATCTGGCAACCTTGGCTTTGACAAACTGAATCCCCATAGCCTTGGCATTCTGGTAGAACTGTTCGTAGCCTTTGCCAAAGGCCCGGATGTCCATATAATAGATGGTCACATCTGCCAGGGGCAGGGCACCGGACAACAGCATGGCCTGCTTTATGGCGTACATGCAGCACACCCGCGAGCAGTAGGGAACCCCCATGCTCTTGTCCCTGGAGCCAGCACACTGAATGTAGGCGATGGAGTCTGGCTCCATGCCATCGGCCGGCCGGAGAACCCGGTTGTAAGGTCCGTGCGGTGCCAGAAGTCTTTCCATCTGCAAGGCAGTTATGACATTCGGAATCTTGCCCTCACCGTACTGCACCTTGTTCTCCAGAGGAGTGATGCCGATACCTGTTGCCAGAATAACTGTCTTGGCTTCGATGCTGAAATCTTTCGGTTGCTGCAAGTAGTCCACCGCTTTTGTAGGACAGACCTTTTCACACTTGCCGCACAGCATGCAGTTTTCAACGTCCAACACGGCCACCTGTGGAATTGCATTGGAAAAAGGAACAAAGATGGCCTTGCGTGCCGAAAATCCACCCTGTTCAGGATCAGCCACGTACACTGGACACTCGTACTCACACTGCCGGCAGCCTATGCACTTGAGCTCGTCTACAAACCGCGGCTTCTGCTGTATGCTGGCGCTGAAGCCTCCCGCCAACTTCTGCAACCTCTTCATCTCACAATAGGTAAATATGGTTATGTTTTCATGGTGAGCAGCAGAGGCCATCTTGGGCGTGGTAATACAGCTCGCACAGTCAAGTGTTGGAAACACTTTCGACAGCCGGATCATTTTGCCGCCAATGGAGGCGTCTCGCTCTACAATGGCTACCTTGAACTCCTGATCGGCCAAATCCAGTGCCGCCTGCAGACCGGCAATGCCGCCGCCGACAACCAGAGCGTCAAATGTCATCTTGTTTTCTGCCATGGACTTTTCCTTTCGACCCTCGGAAAGCGTTTCATTGCAAGCACATCTTGCTGGCATGAGAGGTATTCTCACAAGATAATGTCCTGCAATGCTCTCCATTCTTGGAATTGTCAGGCTGCTTTTTCTGTGCCGGGTGGGCCGAGTTCAGCAAGAACCTGATTCATGTTGTTAACTTCATTCACAAAGGCTCTCGTGCACACCGTGCAAATGGAGGTGAGTCGAAGTCTGCGGATGTCGAGCCCTTCCTGCTTCATCATCTGGTAGACCCTGTCCACCCGTTTTGCTAGGGCGTCATAGGCCCCCTCATAAGGACACTCTTCGCCACAGGACATGATGATGATGCCCCCTATTCCCTTCTTGAAGCAATCTAGGTAAAACTTTTCTGGGAAAAGCACGGGTGCATGCACCCTCAAGATATAAGTGTTGGTGGGGTAGCCCATGTGGGCCTGCCCCACCGCGTTGGCACCGGGATAGGCACAGCTCTCTGTCGCCAGGATAAGTATTTTCTGTTGATTTTCCGGAGCTGCCATCAGTTGCCCTCCCGCTATTTCTTGCGCACCACAAAGAGCCGCTCGTAGCCATCTGCTTCCAGATGCCCAAGATATTCGTGACCCACTTTTTTGGCCCATACTGGAATGTCATTTTTGGTACCGGGGTCATTGGAAAGAATCTCCAGTACTTCGCCCACCTTCACCTTGCCAATTCCCTTTTTGGCTTCCAGCAAGGGTCCTGGGCAGGCACTGCCCCTGGCATCGACCACACTGGCCGCTTGAATGGTGCTCAAATCTACTGCTGTCATTGTTCCCTCCTTCTGGTTCTGTTTTTCGGAACACAACCCTGACAACCCAAGGTGTCATTGTGTTCTATTGTTCGACCCTTCCTAACATAAAGCCGTGAAAATCCTGACTCTTCCTCTACTTCAACTACCTGGTGGCCGCTCTGTCCAAGAACATTTGGCAGATCTACCATTGTTTTTTGATCTGTAATCAGTACCTCCAGAATTTGTCCAGGCTGCATCACATCGAGCTCGCTTTTCGCCTTTAAAATACACCAGGCACAACTCCAACCTCGAAGATCCAGCCTCCTATCCGCTCTCTGTTCACGCCGCACCCAGAATCTCCTTCACTGTGTTGTGCCCGGTGTCAGAACGTGACTACGGCAATATTGATGCCAAACGTTCTCAACCAATAATAAAGTACTAATACAGTGAATATACAGGTCAAATTAGATTGCTAATTTTTTACTTGACTGTTAACAATGGCATCTTTATAGTTAACAGGTGTTTATAAGTTAAGGTTATTGTTAACAGTTCATACCCCCGCAAACAGTCCAGCCACGGGGTGATGTTTGCTCATGGAAGGTGCACCTTATGCTCGAGATGGAATACAGTCGCTATTGGGAAACCGTAGTGGATACAATGATGGACGGCCTCATGGTCGTGGATCCAGAGGGCATGATCGTCTCGATTAACAGTGCTATGGAACAACTCACGGGCTACAGTAAGATGGAACTGATCGGCCAGCCCTGTGCCGTTCTTGATTGCGATACCTGTTTCCACTCGAGGGCCCGCGGTGAAGATAAACATTGCGAACTATTCAAGGAAGGGCAGGTGAGGCGCTGTAAATGCATCCTCAAGAAAAAGGACGGCAAGCCCTTGCACGTGTTGAAAAATGCTGCAGTCTTGAGAGACAGCAGCGGCAAGATCATCGGTGGTGTAGAAACACTTACTGACCTTACTGCACTAGTAGCCAAGGAAAAAGTCATAACCAGGCTGCGGCGAGAACTGACCGGTAAAGACGGCTTCCAGGGCATTCTGGGCAAGTCACCCGCCATGCAGCAGGTATTCGCTCTCATATCTAGTGCAGCCCAATCCGAGGCCCCGGTAGTAATCTATGGCGAGAGTGGAACCGGCAAGGAGCTGGTGGCCGGTGCAATTCATCGACTTGGCCCTCGCCGTAAAGGCCCCTTCATCAAAGTGAACTGCGCAGCACTCAACGAATCGCTCTTGGAAAGTGAACTGTTCGGCCATGTCAAGGGATCTTTTACAGGAGCCGATCGAACCAGGGTGGGACGCTTCGAGGCGGCTAATGGCGGAGACATTTTCCTGGATGAAATCGGCGATCTTCCCCTGGCCACCCAGGTCAAGCTTCTCCGTGTACTTCAGGAAAAAGAGATCGAAAAAGTAGGAGACCATCGGCCGATCCCTGTAGACGTCCGGGTACTGGCAGCTACCAACAAGAATTTACAAACACTTATGGAAACCGGCCAATTCAGAGATGACCTCTATTATCGTATCGGGGTGATTCCCATCCACCTGCCTCCTTTGCGACAACGGCCCGAGGATATTCCCTTGCTTATTGAGACATTCACCAGCAGGATTCGTTTAAAAACCGGCAAAGCCATCGAGGGAATTAACCATGAAGCTCTCGACCTGCTCATCCATTATGAGTGGCCTGGAAATGTGCGTGAACTTATCAATGTTCTCGAATACGCCTTTGTCATCTGCCCCGAAGGTGAAATACTGCCGGCGCATCTGCCTACACATATTACTGGTCAACCGCACCAGGCCAGCAGCCCGCACCGTTTGCGAGCAAGGCACCACGCTCCTGCCGAGAGGGCAAAACTGTTGGAAGCACTAAAACGAACCGGGGGAAACAAGTCGGAAGCCGCCCGTCTCCTCGGTATCAGCCGGGTGACTTTGTGGAAACGCCTCAAAATGTACAATATCCACGTTGACAGGGAAATCAGAGCATGACGGCCGCGCCTACACCTCTACGTTGAGTGAGTCGATCACAGGTTCGTATCTACGCTTGAACTCCGGGTAAATTTCAGCAAGTATTCTGTAATAGGGCGCAATGTATCTCATTTTCTCCCGAATTTCCGACAGGGAAACGTATGGACATTCTTCGCAGTTCCACACTTGCCAGTCCTGGCTCACAGCGTGAGATAAACACTCCTGGTAAAAGGGGCAGTCCAGCATTCTGAGTCCTTTTCTGTTCACAGGTCGAGGTTTTTCTCTTCTTCCCATGGCCGCACCTCCTCTCCCTGTTGGTGGGACTCAACTTACTGTTCTATGGTATTTTCTCAAACAGGCAATGATCATGCCACTTACATTCTAGTCTATAAGACACCGATGCAAGGTAGTTTGTTCATTGCCACAAAATCAGCCATCCACTTGCATTATCACTGGGGCTGACAACTAATAAGGCCCAATTGATACAATATTTTTTTCAAGTCAGCGAAGCTATCCTGAACCCTCATCAGCCCAATACACCGTTTGAGACACGCAGTAGAGTATCCCTTGTGCAACTTTTTGGCTTCACAAAAGTAGCCTTTTTGCAACTACAGCAGCATGCTGTGAGAGCTCTCAAAACTGGAACTAGTGAGTACCTGGTACCTACGGCCTGCCATTGCCCCAAGCCGAGTGGTCTGGCACGGCTATTGCGGCGGCAAATTAGGAATGGTGTCCTCTTGCGAGTAGACAATTTTTCTCTTCAATGGCAGTACAGGATCAGCAGTGAATTTTCTAGGATGACTCTCTTAGAAATCATAGAAAAGCGGTCAAGAGAACTGTTATTGGCTGCAGTGGATCAGAGTGAAGAGCTGGAGGTAGTTTTGCGCGCACTTGCTGCTGAGCTCGGCATCACTGGGGCCACGGTCAGAGAAGCATTGGCAAAGCTTGTCAGAAAAAAGAAGTTGGCTCTCACATTTCGGCACCACAAGGTTTTCCTGGAGATTCCAACCTGTTCGGACGTCAGACAGAGACGCCCATTCAAAGTTGTCATAGACAAGCACGGTGAACCCTGGATTTGCGACATGGACGTTGATCCTTCCAGAGACCTTGCTTCACAAGGCTGCTGGCAATTGCCAAAAAATTTTGCAAAAAAGGATTGACCGGCGATGTTTGCCATGTTACTTATCAGATTAAATCTTAACTAGTAATTAACCTTTATTTAGGGAAGAGATGTCAAAGCTGTCAGAAGAACAATTTGCCAGACTGAAGCGTATCTGTCGCAATGGAGGTCTTAAACTTACCCATCAGCGACTGGAGATCTTCGAGGAGCTCGTTAGAGCCGAGGACCATCCTTCGGCTGAGATGATTTTCAAGCGTGTTCAGTCGCGGACGCCAACCATATCCCTTGACACCGTCTACCGAACCCTGGCAACTTTTGAGCGCTTTGGCCTCATCTCAAAAACTCACGTCTCTGATGGGCGGGCCAGATATGATGCCGATCTTTCCCCCCATCACCACCTTGTCTGCTCCAGGTGCAAAGCCATCTCGGACTTTCATTGGCAGGAGTTCGACAGCATAGAACCACCAGAGGAAGTTCGGAATTGGGGTGTTGCCACTAGCAAGGTGGCCGTAATGAGTGGAATCTGTAAACATTGTTTGAAAAAGGAGGAAGAGGAATCTCAACGCGACAACTAGTAAGGAATATTTTTTTGCATGTTTAATAAGAATAATTATTATCTATGAAATATACTTTAATTTACTATGGTCAGGGCATCCGAAAACCAGAGAAGGTTCTTGCAACGCAATATGTGAGTCGTGACACTCTTCCGGTCAGATGACCGGAAAGACTAAAGCAACCATCAAAGAAAAGGAGGAAAAGAAATGGAAGAGAAGAAGCAGAGCATGCCCCTCTTGGGAGACGAATTTCCCAGGTTGGAGGTGCAGACAACTCATGGTCCCATGAACATTCCTGGTGATCTGCAGGGCTCCTGGTTTGTCCTATTCAGTCACCCTGCAGATTACACCCCGGTGTGTACCACGGAATTCGTAGCCTTTCAGAAACGCTACGAGGAATTCGAGAAACTCAACTGCAAACTTATAGGCATGTCCATCGATCAGGTCTTCTCACACATCAAATGGGGAGAATGGATAAACGAAAAACTGGGGATAGAAATCAAATTCCCCATCATTGCCGGCAATGACACTATTGCCAACAGGCTCGGCATGCTTCATCCAGGCAAGGGCAGCAACACTGTCCGGGCAGTTTTTGTCGGCGACCCCCAAGGCAAAGTCAGACTGATTCTCTACTATCCCCAGGAACTCGGCAGAAACATGGACGAGATTCTCCGGGCGGTAAAGGCCCTGCAAATAGCTGACAAGGAAGGTGTGGCCATGCCAGCAAACTGGCCGGCAAATGAATTACTCGAGGACCGAGTCATCGTGCCACCCGCCACCGATGAGAAAACAGCTAAAGAGCGCCGAAAACAATATGACAACTATGACTGGTGGTTCTGTCATAGGCCCCTCGAAAAGTAGAGCCCAGACAGCTGGCAACGGAACAATCGCCCTCGACAGTAAATTGCCATCCGTGCAGGGCTCCAATCGACAGATGGCTGCAGAATAAATTACACCTGCAGGAGTTGCCTGGTGAACTCTATTGACCAGGCAACATCCCTGCATTATCTTCACAACAATGTTGTAAGGAAAGCGTTTATTGATTGCTTGGCCAGTTGGATGTTTCACGAATTTTTGCGCCACGGTGGTGAAGATACCCTGGCATCCGGCAACGGCGTCCTTCTGGGCCACATGGTTCAGGCATTCATTACTGGCGGAGAAATTAGCCACCGCAAGGTACCAATATGACCACAGCCATTTCAGGCTGCCATGATTGCCATGCGGAAAAGAGGAGTATAGCCACATGTATTTTAAACAAATAACAGTTCCAGGTTTGGGTTGCTTCTCCTATGTGATCGGCTGCCCAGCAGCAAAGGCTATGGTAGTGGTTGATCCCAAACGAGACGTGCAGGACTATCTGGACATATCCAGAAACGAAGGCATGAAAATCACTCATATCATCAATACTCACGTTCACGCTGATCACGTCAGCGGTGACCAGGAACTCCGCTCGCATACCGGCGCTCAGATATACGTCCAAGAAAATGCCCCCGTGGCGTATCAACATCAGGATCTCAAAGAAGGTGACGTAATAGAGGTCGGTATCGCCAAATTGGAGGTCCTTTTTACCCCAGGACACACCCCGAACTCCATCTCGCTTCTGGTCACGGACAGATCACGCTCACAAGAGCCCTGGATGATTCTCACTGGAGACGTACTCTTCGTGGGCGACATTGGCCGACCAGATCTTGCTGGAGAGGAGATCCTCGACGAACAGGTTCACAATCTCTATAACAGCCTCTATGACAAACTTGCCAGCTACCCGGATCACCTGGAGGTCTTCCCTGCCCACGGTATGGGTTCTCTGTGCGGCAAGGGCATGAGCTTCAAGACCAGCTCCACCCTGGGCTTCGAGCGGCACCACAACCCCATGCTCCAGTTTTCCTCTTTTGAGGCTTTCAGGGAAGCAGTAACAAAGGAATTCCCTGCCAGGCCCAAGAGCTTCAGCCATATTATTCAGACCAATATCAAGGGCGCTCCCCTGTTGGAGCGCTGTCCACTGGATCTGGCCATGTCACCCGAACGCTTTGCAGAGCGTATGCAGCAGGGGGCCATCGTCATTGATACCCGCGACACTGCCGCTTTCGGTGGCTTTCACATCCCCGGGTCTCTCAACATTGGTTTCGAAAAGCAGCTTGCCAACTGGGTCGGCATGGTAGTGGAACCCACAGCCGATCTGCTGCTGGTGGTTACGGACAGGGAGCGCTACGATGCCATGTGCACCGAACTTCATAGAATAGGCTACGACAACATTTACGGCTACCTGTCAGGAGGGATTGCCTCCTGGCTGTTCTCCGGCAAACCAGTGAGCAAGTTGCCTCAACTTTCGGTCCATGAGCTCAAAGCGAGGTTAGACCAGGGCGAACCTACGCACCTGATTGATGTGCGCACCAAGGCAGAATGGGATGGCGGCCACATAGCTCAAGCCAAACACCTGCCGCTTACAGAGGTGCTGAGCAACGGTTTTGCCTTGCCCACAGACGTCCAGATTGTGGTAAATTGTGGGACGGGCTATCGCTCCAACATTGCCGCCTCATTTCTCCAGCAGCGTGGCTATGGCAACGTCTTCTCATTGGCTGGCGGGACCTTCGCCTGGACGCATGCCGGCTTCGAATTGACCAATTAGACAAGACCCTTCCCCGGAGGTGGCAAGAAAACGGTGAAACAGACAAACACTTCAGCAATTATCCTCAACCTCATCTGTCAGGGTGGAACACGGATGATAGGGAGAAAAAGACAATGAACGCACCGTACAAGGCAATCAAAGTAAGCGACCATGTCTACTGGGTTGGAGCCATTGATTGGGGCATTCGTGATTTTCACGGTTATGCCACCTACCGGGGAACTACCTACAATGCCTTTCTTGTTACAGCGGACAAGCTCACCTTGATCGACACCGTAAAGAGACCATTTCAGGAGGAGCTTCTTTCCCGGATAAGGTCGGTAGTGGACCCTAGAGACATCGCCTATCTGGTCTCCAATCACGCGGAAATGGACCATTCCGGTTCCCTTGTCGGCGTGCTCGAGGCCATCCAACCAGAGAAGGTCTTTGCCTCTGTCATGGGCGCCAAAGCACTAAAAGATCACTTTCATCTGGACCAGGAAATAGTGCCGGTAAAAGATGGCAGTGACCTGAGCCTCGGCAATCTGCACCTCAGTTTTCTTGAGACTCGCATGCTCCATTGGCCCGACAACATGTTCAGCTATCTCGCCGAGGACAGGCTGCTCTTTTCCCAGGACGCCTTTGGCATGCACCTTGCCAGCAGTGAGCGCTTTGCAGATGAAATAGACCCTGGCATCCTGGAATATGAAGGGGCAAAGTATTTCGCCAACATCCTGCTGCCCTTCTCGCCGCTGGTCACCAAGCTTCTGGAAAAGGTGGGCCAGCTGGGACTGCAGATCGACATCATTGCTTGTGATCATGGCCCCATTTGGCGGCGGGACCTCGACAAGATCCTCAGCTGGTACGCCACCTGGGCCAAACAGAAGCCCACCATGAAGGCGCTGATTGTCTTTGATACTATGTGGCACAGTACGGCGCTCATGGCTGAGAGCATTGCCGAGGGACTCGTAACTGGCGGTGCCAACCCGAAGCTGCTCCCCCTGAAGGCGAACCATCGAAGTGATGTTGCCACTGAACTCCTGGATGCCGGTGCGTTGCTGGTAGGCTCCCCCACCCTGAATAACAACATGTTCCCCACGGTGGCGGATGTCCTGACATACCTGAAAGGTCTGAAACCGCGAAACCTTGTGGGCACTGCCTTTGGTTCCTACGGTTGGAGCGGCGAAGCAGTGGCCCAAGTCCGGGGAATACTCGAAGCTATGAAGGTGGAACTCGTTGGCGACGGGCTCCGCGTCAAGTTTGTTCCTGACCGAGAGACTCTTGGCCGCTGCTATGATCTTGGCATTGCCATAGCTGACAGGCTCAAAGCAAAGGCGGCAAAGGCAGACTAGCATGCTGTCGGCAAGCAATTTTCACCAGCTACATGCGGCAATTCACACCATGAGCCGCGGCAAACCAACTGGGGCGATTTTTTTCTTGCTGCAGATGTTCAGAAGTGAGCCAATGAGCTCCTTATAGGAGTATTTCAAGTACGGCAAACCAACTGGTAGATACCAAATGGCAGATCACCTAGACGCTACCGCCTGCCCATATACCCAGGCTGCCCTCTCGCCAGACTGGTTCGAGGCAATTCTATGCAGTCTCAACGATGGTGTTTTCTGTGTTGACGCGAACTGGCGCATCACCTGCTTCAACCGAGCAGCTGCCGAAATCACTGGTGTGCCTCGTGAACAAGCCCTGGGCCGCCCCTGCCACGAGGTCTTTCGCAGCAACATATGCAAGAAGGCCTGCGCCCTTCGCTTTACCATGGAAACTGGCAAACCAGTAATCAATCTGGTCATAAGCATTGTCAATTCAGTGGGAAGCAAGGTACCCATCAGTATCTCGACAGCTGTTCTCAAGGATAAAAATGGCAAGATCGTAGGAGGGGTAGAAACGTTTCGAGATCTCAGCCTGGTGGAGCAGCTGCGCAAGGAAATCGACAAGCGCCATACTTTTGAGGACATTATAAGCGAGAGTCCAAAGATGGCCCACCTTTTCGACATGATTCCCGTCATTGCCGCCAGCGACAGCACAGTGCTGATTACCGGGGAAAGCGGCACCGGCAAGGGTCTGGTTGCTCGAGCCGTTCACAATTTGAGTCCCCGACAAAAACTTCCCTTTGTCACCGTAAACTGCGGTGCCATACCAGAGACTCTCCTGGAGTCAGAACTCTTTGGCTACAAGGCGGGAGCCTTTACCGATGCGCGCAAAGACAAACCAGGAAGATTTGCCCTGGCACAGGGAGGCACTATTTTTCTCGATGAGATTGGCGACATCCCCACCTCTATTCAGGCAAAGCTCCTCAGAGTTCTGCAGGAAAAAATCTTTGAGCCCCTCGGGGGTGTACAGGGTATTCGTGCCGACGTGCGCATCATAGCAGCCACCAACAGGGATCTGGTAAAGCTGGTGGAACAAGGTCTCTTTCGCACTGACCTTTATTATCGAGTCAACGTCTTTCAGCTCGTACTGCCACCCCTGCGAGATAGGAAGGAAGATATCCCTTTGCTCGTAGAGCATTTTATCACCAAGCTGTCTGCCCTCAAGGGCAAAGACATTGCTGGAATCACTCCTGAAGCGATTCGCATTCTTATGAACCACAACTATCCAGGAAATGTGAGGGAACTGGAAAACATTATAGAGCATGCCTTTGTTATCTGTCCCGGCGGTATGATTCAGGCGCATCATTTGCCTGACAACCTGCTGGATGGTGCTGCCGCTGCTGTCCGTCCGACTCTCAAACTCGTGGATCAATATGAAAGAGAACTGATTCTCACGGCCCTCAGAAAAAATCGTTGGAACAGGCTGCAGACCGCCCGAGACCTGGGAATTCACAAAACTACTCTATTCAGAAAAATTCGCAAATTAGGAATCAACCTCCCCCGGAAGGATGGTCGCAGCAAGGGGTAGCACTTCTGCAACTCAGCGGCCCATAACTCCCGCCTTTTTAATCTTGATTTCATGGCCAACACTCAGAAAGATTCTGCGCAACACCGCTACTCTCCAGCAATTTTACTTTTTGGCTAACCTGTTGTCACCCTCTAGGGCATGGCTATTGCTACAGGTAGTTTTTGACACGCGAGGTTACTTCTCGACCCAGGGGTTCCCAGCACTTTCTTCCGAAGTAACGATTGCTCAGGCAATTGCCATTAGAAATTGCCTGCGAGTGAAAGGAGTGGATAATGAAAGAGATGTTCACTGAATATGCCCTCGACGGACTGCAGCTGGTAAACCGCTTCGTTTTCCCGCCAATCAAAACAGGCTATGGCAGCCTTGACGGCAAGGTAACAGAACGGCAACTCCAGTTTTACCGGCAGATCGCCCAGGACGGCCCTGCAATAATCATAGTCGAGCCAGCGGCAGTTACGGCAAACGGCAGGGAGCATCCCAGGCAGCTTTCCATTCATCAGCCACACAGCGTGGAAGAACTCACAAAAATAGTCCAGGTCATCCACCATGAAGGTCGCTTGGCCTGTCTCCATCTCAATCATGCTGGCGCTGCTGCCAACCCCAAAGTAACAGGTGTCAGGCCAAAGGCGCCTTCTGCCGTCACCTGTTCCTCCAGTGGGCAGACAGCCGAAGCATTAACCGAGGCAGAAATAGCAGAGATCGTGGAAGCATACCAGAGAGCAGCAAACAGGGGAGTCTTGGCAGGATTCGACCTCATAGAGCTTCAGGCAGGCCACGGATATCTGCTCTCACAATTTCTCAACAGCAAAATCAACCAGCGGCAAGATCGCTTTGGCAAGGACCGGCAGCTCTTCGTCAGAGAGGTACTTTCAGCAGTGCAAAAAGGTGCAGGCGGCATCCCTCTTGTCTTGAGGATTTCAGGGAATGAAATGTCCCCGGAATTCGGTATCCCTGACGAAGAGCTGCTTTCCCTCCTGAACATGATTGCTGAAGCCAGCGTTGCTGCAGTGCACGTTGGTATGGGCAGTGCTTGCTTCAGCCCGCCCTGGTATTTTCACCACATGAGTCTCCCTGAAAAACCTCAACTGGAAAGTCTGTCTCGACTTCAGCAGCACTGTTCGCTTCCTGTCATTGCAGCCGGAAGATTTGGCAGAAAAGAGCGAATTCAAAACATCCTCAGTCAGAATCTTGCAGATCTTATTGCTCTCGGACGGCCGCTCATTGCTGATCCCAATCTTTTGAAAAAATGGCTGCACCAGCAGGACGACAGGGTCATCCAGTGTGGTTATTGTCTGCAGGGTTGTCTGCATCGAGTGCGCAGCGGCGAGGGCCTGGGATGTAATGTCAATCCACAGATTGGTCAGCAAGAGCTCACTCCGTCGCCAAAGAAGTTGCGCGTTCTCGTTGCCGGAGGAGGACCAGCAGGAATCTCGGCAGCTCTTTACCTGGCAAAACGCGGCCACCAGGTCACCCTAGCAGAAAAAGAGCCCGATCTGGGAGGCCAGTTTAGCCTTGCCTGTAAAGCACCGGGGAAAAGCCCCATGCATGACAGCCTCGCTTCCTTGATTCGGGCAGTGAAACAAAGTCCGGTCACAGTGCTTTTGGCAACAGAAGTTGACAGCGAGCTTGTCAGGAAAATAAGTCCAGAGTTCCTTGTCTGGGCCACTGGTGCCCATGATACCATCCCTGATATCCCAGGACTCTCCGAGCAGCACCATCTATCTGCCCTGGAGTATTACAGAGATGAAAGGCAGGTACGCGGCCCCCGGATACTTGTCATAGGGGCAGGCAGGACAGGCCTTGAAATCGCTGAAAAACTGGGACTGGAGGGCTATATTGTGGTTGCCACAAAACGCACCGATCCCTTGGGAAGCAACATGGAAATGGTTACCAGGAAACTGGTACTCAACAGAATTTCGGCCATGGAAAACGTCACTCTCATGCCGCGTACCCGGGTAAAAGCCTTTACAGCCGAAGGGGTAGCAGTGGAGACAGCGGGAGAAGAACAATTGCTCGAGCCGTTTCAGACGGTGATCCACGCTTTTGGACTTACACCGTGCCAAGGGCCAGGTGAGGAGATCAAAAATTTGGTACCACTACTGGAAACAATCGGCGACGCCCAGCAGGTGCAGGACATCTACACTGCCACCCTGGCTGGCTATCAGCTGGCATGCAAGTATTGATCTCTTTGAGCCAGGCTGTTCAAGCTGCGGTGAGTCCTGATTCAGAGCCCTGCACGGTGCAGAACCGCTCCACCTGGCTTCGCTCCTGTGACAGGCAGCGCAGCATGCAGGGAAAAAACCGCTGCCCATAGGCAACTGAGGTCAGCTTCGCAGGCCTCCTGATTCCCCCTGGCAAGGAATTGGACTTGCCTCATTATTCAGGAAAGCCTATATTTGATGGTTAAATTCTCTTGAACGCTTGAGAGAAGTATTGAATGGTTTATTGGGAAAGTTTTCACGACCAACCAGGAGCAATGCATGGCAAAACACAAGGTGGTATTTCAACCGGAAGGCAGCAAAGTGGAAGTTGCAGCAGGCAACACTCTCTTGGAGGCTGCAGGTGAAGCAGGCGTCTATATCAACAGTCTTTGCGGCGGCGAGGGAGTGTGCGGCAAATGCCGGGTGCAGATTACCAAAGGAGAGGTGAAGCCTGACAGCCATAGCATCAGATTTCTCAGCAGGGAAGAGATACAGGAGGGCTTCGTCCTTGCCTGCCAGACGGAAGTACACGCTGATCTGGAAGTGTGGGTCCCGCCTGAAGCGCGTCTGGAAGAGGAACAGATTCTTACGGCCGAAAACATTGTCAACTACAATCCTCCTGAAGGGCTGGATCTGAGTGACACAGGCCACAGGCCGTCGCTTCTCTACGTCCCCTTGACCCAAAAATGGCATCTTCCTTTGCCGCAGCCCACACTGGCCGACAATATCTCTGACCTCGACCGCATTTATCGTGAGATCCGCAAGAAGATAGAGACCCGCCATTTGGAGATCTCACTCACTACCCTGAGAGGCATGAGCCGTTTGCTCCGCCAGAGCAATTGGGACGTGACAGCCACTCTTCATCCTTACAACGAACATTGTGTGGAAATCATCTCTCTCGAAGCCGGCAATACCAGCACAGCCAATTACGGCATTGCCTGCGATGTTGGCACTACCACTATCGTGGCCCAGTTGATCGACCTGCGCTCCGGCATCAGCCTGGGAGTAGAAGCAAGTCACAACCAGCAGGCCAAGTACGGCGAGGACGTGATCTCGCGCATGATTTATGCCTGCGGCCGGGGAGGCCTCTCGCCCATCCATCAGGCCGTAATCGACACCACCAATAAACTCATCGACTCCTTGTTGGAAAAACACCAGGTGGCGGCAGAGAGCGTTACTGCCTTTGTAGCTGCTGGCAACACCACCATGACGCACCTTTTCCTGGGGCTGGAACCCTGCACAATCAGGCTGGAACCTTACATCCCCACAGCCAATCATCTCCCCTCTGCACCTGCCGAAGAACTCAATCTTCATCTGAATCCTAGAGCTGTAGTGTACTGTATGCCGGGTGTGAGTTCTTACGTAGGAGGCGACATTACTGCCGGCGTGCTGGCATCCGGGATCAGCAATACTCCAAAAGTATGTGCCCTCATTGACATTGGTACCAATGGTGAAATCGTCATCGGCAACAATGAATGGCTCGTATGTTGTTCTGCTTCTGCCGGCCCTGCTTTTGAGGGCAGCGGCACCAAATGCGGCATGCGGGCAACCCGCGGAGCCATCCAGAAGGTGATCATTCAGGGTGATGAACTCCGTTACGAAACCATCGGCAATGCCAAACCAAGGGGAATATGCGGCTCTGGTCTCATAGACACCATTGCAGAGCTGTTCCGCAATCGCATTCTGGATCCCAACGGTAAGTTTCCTCGAGAAACCACCAATGATCGAATTGTAGTGCGCGACAATTCAGCAGAGTACATCCTCGCCCGAGAAGATGAAACGGAAACAGGCAAGCCAGTGGTCATCACAGAAGAGGATATCAGCAACCTCATTAAGTCCAAGGGTGCCATCCTTGCCGCCATGCGAGTACTGCTGAGCAGTGTGGGCATGTCGTTTACCGATCTGGAAGAAATTTACGTGGCTGGCGGCTTCGGCAATTATCTCGATGTAGAAAAGGCTATTCTCATAGGCCTGCTCCCCGACGTGCCAGTGGATCGGGTGCGCTTCATCGGCAACAGCTCTCTTACTGGTGCGCGTATGGCCCTCTTGTCCAGACATGCATACTCGTGCGCCTCCACGCTGGCCCGGCAGATGACCTACTTTGAACTATCGGTGGACCCCACCTTCTACGACGAATTCGTTGCTGCCCTGTTTCTGCCACATACGGATATCGATCTGTTTCCAACTGTCAAGAAGATAATGGCCGGCAGCTAGCGAGCTCGTCCCCCGAAGGCACTCCCCAATCTTCATCCAGGATTACTGGAGTTCTGCATCTTCTATTGCAGGAAGCAAACGCCACTTGTAGACGAATCTGCGCCGGCATAGTTCGCCAGGATAACGAGTCTTCCCGCCTAGCCACGAGACCGGCCCAGATGCTTTTCTCTGGATTCTGGCGGCACTCTACCGCCATCTGGACGCAGGGTCGGGATGTTGGCAGATCCTCTTGCTGCAGAATTGCCACGGCAGAAAAGTCTCACGGGATAGCTGATTTGAGGGACCAGTTGCTTTCAGCCGCTCGGGGAAGGAGGGGCCCCTGTGGAGCAGATATGCAAATGCTCCACAGGGGTTTGAGGGGAGGGTATGTCTCCTTCACAACATC